>NZ_MTEG01000023.1:0-105594 GCF_002108615.1 Klebsiella sp. YJ | reverse complement strand
CTTACCCAGATCGATACCAATAAGCGCAATGTTTTCCATGATGGTTCTCCGAATGAAAGCCTGTCCTCAGCATAGTACTGGGAAGGAGGGAGTGACCATCTCATTAAGGGTAATCGGCAGTTTTCACTTTGCCGATTTTACGTTTGGGTAATTTTACCGGTTCGGTATGGACGCTCTTATAGGGGATCTGCGACAGCAGATGAGTAATGATATTCAGGCGCACGCGCTTCTTCTCTTCCGAACGGGCGACAAACCACGGCGCCCAGGAGGTGTCGGTGGCGGCAAACATCGCATCCCTGGCCTGAGTGTACTCATCCCAGCGGTTAAACGACTTGATATCCATCGGTGACAGTTTCCAGATTTTGCGCCCGTCATCGATACGATCGCGCAGCCGGCGCTCCTGTTCTTCCGGCGTCACCTCGAGCCAGTATTTGAGCAGGATGATGCCGGACTCCACCATCGACCGCTCTACCAGCGGCGCCCCCGCAAGGAATTTTTCCACGTCGTCGGCGCTGCAAAATCCCATCACCCGTTCAACGCCCGCCCGGTTATACCAGCTGCGGTCGAAAATAACGATTTCGCCAGCGGCCGGCAGATGCGGGATATAGCGTTGAAAATAGAGCTGGGTCTTCTCCTTGTCGGTCGGGGCCGGCAGGGCGATCACCCGGAATACGCGCGGGCTGACCCGCTCGGTGATCGCTTTGATGGTGCCGCCTTTACCGGCGCCATCGCGACCTTCAAACACAATGCACACCTTCAGTCCCTGACTGACCACCCACTGCTGCAATTTAACCAGCTCGACGTGGAGTTTGCGCAGCGCTTTTTCATACTCTTTATCGCCAAGCGGCTTCATTTTGCTCGAACCCGCTACACCCTTGACCTTCTTGTTGTTTCCCATGGCTATCGCTCCGTTCTGAGAGGGGAAAGGGAACTTGTGTACCGTAAAGTGTAATCATCCCGGGCAAGAGTGGCGGACATTATGACAATTCCGCGGGTTAACAGGCGAAGTCGACGAGGCGTCACGCGCCATGAGGAGAAAAACTTGTCCAGATTTGGACAGGTTTGCTCTTTTCTTTGCGCCAGCGAGCGCATACCGTGTGCGGACTCTTTACCATCAGACCGCCAGGTCTGGCTCCCGAGGATTGCCCGTGTAGCTGGCGTTAACACCTGCGGGAGCGAAATAAAAAGGAATTGACCGATGAAAACAGCGAACGGTATGGCCATTTTTTTGGGCTGCACACTGACCTTTTCCGTCAGCGCGATGGATAAAACGGCCGGTGGCGCCGTGGCGGGGGCCGCCGTGGGCGCGTTAAGCGGAAAAAGCGTGCGCTCTACGGTACAAGGCGCGGTCGTCGGTGGCGGTATCGGCGCCATGACTGAACACGGCGACAAAGGCAAAGCCGCGCGTACCGGCGGGGCCATCGGCGCCGCAGTCGGAGCGGGTGCCGCAGCCGTTACCGGCAACAGCGTGCTGCAGGGCGCGGCGCTGGGCGCCGGGGCGGGCGGCATGATCGGGAAAGCCAGCCGCTAACACTTCTCCAGCCGTATTGCGCTGCGATACGGCTGACTGCCTCTACGTCACGCCGACGCTGCGCTCTTCCTCTCTGATTCATCCCTCCCGGCCCCTGGCTCACATAAACGGATCGCGCTATTTTATGGACAAACGGGTCAGCGGGCGTTTTTGTCTGGTTTGCCGATCCTGAATGGTCAATAATGCCGGCCGAAAATGCAAAATACGTGATTAACTGAATGAAAAAGACGATTTTTTCGCTCGCGCTGGGCACGTTTGGCCTGGGCATGGCGGAATTTGGCATTATGGGCGTACTGCCGGAAATTGCTCGCGATGTCGGGGTCTCCATTCCCGTCGCCGGCAACATGATCGCCTGGTATGCCTTCGGGGTGGTGATTGGCGCGCCGGTAATGGCGCTGTTTTCCAGCCGCTTTTCATTAAAGTCGGTGATGCTGTTCCTCGCGGCGCTCTGTATTGTCGGGAATACCTTGTTTACCTTTTCTTCCAGCTATTTCATGCTGGCGACCGGGCGACTGGTGTCCGGCTTCCCGCATGGCGCCTTTTTCGGCGTCGGGGCGATTATTTTGTCGAAGGTGGCGCCGCCGGGTAAAGTGACCGCGGCGGTGGCGGGGATGATTGCCGGTATGACGGTGGCCAATCTGGTCGGCGTCCCCGCCGGGACCTGGCTTGGCCATCAGTTCAGCTGGCGCTATACCTTTCTGGGGATTGCTATCTTCAACGTGGCGGTGCTGATGTCGATTCTCTGGTGGGTTCCGACCGTCTTTGATCGATCCACGACGCGGCTGCGGGAGCAGTTTCACTTCTTATCGTCGCCTGCGCCGTGGCTGATTTTTGCCGCGACCCTGTTTGGCAACGCCGGGGTATTTACGTGGTTCAGCTACATCAAACCGTTTATGATCCATGTCTCCGGATTTTCCGAAAGCGCGATGATCGCCATCATGATGCTGGTAGGGCTAGGGATGGTTATCGGTAATCTGCTGAGCGGAAAAATCTCCGCTCGCTACAGTCCGCTGCGCATTGCGGCCGCCACCGACGGCGCCATTGTGGTAGTGATGCTGCTGATCTTTCTCTTTGGCGAGCACAAAACGGCATCGCTGCTGCTGGCGTTTTTGTGCTGTGCCGGACTCTTTGCGCTGGCGGCGCCGCTGCAAATCTTATTGCTCCAGAATGCCCGGGGTGGAGAGATGCTGGGGGCGGCTGGCGGGCAGATAGCCTTCAACCTCGGCAGCGCGATCGGTGCATTTTGCGGCGGGATGATGATTACCACCGGCTTTGGCTGGAATGCGATTGCGCTCCCGGCGGCGCTGCTCTCCTTCCTGGCGATGACATCCCTGTTGATTTACGCCCGCGGCCAGCGGAACCGCATCGCCGCGGGCGCGGTGGATTAATCCGTTTCCCACGGTTCGCCAAGGGTCAACATCAGGCGGTTAGCCCACGCAAAAAAGGCCGCCGATTGCAGTAAATCGAGCTGGGCCAGGGTGTCCAGACCCTGCTCTTCAAGGCGATCAAGATGCGCGGCGGTCAGGGCAGGCGGCGTGACGGACAGGGCGGCGGCAAAGTCTATTTCCGCCCGCCAGCGCGGCGACTGGCCGTCGCTCAAGATTTCCCCCGGCGTCACCGCCAGTAGCGTTTCTATCGCACTCTCATCTTTTGCCAGCTGCGCCGCCTTGCGGGCATGCACCGATGCGCAATAAATACAGCCGTTGACCTTACTGGCGACCGTAGCGGCCAGCTCTCGTTCCGCGCGCGGCAGACCGCCGGGGGTGTAGAAGATGCCTTTGTCGGTCAGCGTACGCTGCTCCAGTACCGGCTGATTGCGCGCCAGCAGCCGAAAATAGGGGGAATCCGTATGGCCAAATTTTGCCAGAATCGCCCGTTCATCGTCGTTGAAGGCGTCCAGCGCTTTGGCTTCAAGCCAGGGCTCCCAGTTCAGTTCATCACGGGTGAAATGCCCTGGGGCCGGCTTACCGCTTACGGTCTGCCGGGTGGTATGCCAGAAACCGGCCGCCACCGGCGTATCGGCGCTGGCAAAGGGTTTTCCGTTCAATAACCGCAGGCCGTTGAGTAACCGGCTCTGGAAGCTGACGAAGGCTATCAGCTGGGCGAGGGTGACTATCCCGCGCGGGGTCCAGCCGGCGCGGGTGAGCGCCTGCAGCGCCGAAGGGGTGGCCTCTACCGGGCTGAAGGTTAACAGACGGGCAAACGCCAGCGCCGGGGTCAGCCGCGCGGAGGTCGGGTCGGCCAGGCCAAAACCGGCATAGTGGGCGGCCAGCGCATCGGCCTGATGCAGCTTCGCCACTTTGGCGGCGACGGCAAAACGCTCATCGGGGGGGAAATCCTCATCCTGCTGGCTGAACAGCACCTCATAGCTGCCCTGTGCGTGGCGGGTCGCCGCGTCGCGCACGGCCCGGGCCTCGGCTAACGGGGAATCCGGGGAAATCTCTGCCAGCTCTGCCAAAATATCCTGACTCAGTGTCATGGTGACTCCTACCTTAGTTGCGGGGCGATATGCTGAGCGATCAGCTCAAGGGAACGCAGCGTGTCACGGTGCGAGGGCTCAACGGAGTGTACCTGGAACGAAATATCGGTGACGCGGGCCAGCACGCTGTCCCGCGCCAGAGAGGCCTGCACGTGTTCGACATCACCGACGTGGGCATCCAGTTGCAGTAGATGATCGGTGACAGTGTCACCAATTATGTCATGCCCGGCGGCGCGATGTGCCGCCGCCTGCTGGCGTAATCCGGGGGCGGCGACCTGCAGGGCGTACTCCTGGCTGTCGGCAATAAAAGCGGTGCGCGAAGCGAGGATCCTTGGCGCTGTGCCGGCGGGCAGCGCCGCGAGGTAGGCATCGATCAGCGGATTCTGGATGGCATCAAGCGCTAAATACGGCTGACCGTGCGGGCGCGGCTGCGTCCGGGAGAGCATCAGGCCGTGACCGGCCTGGCCGGCGCGAACGGCACCATCAATTGAAAACGTCGCTATCCAGATCCGTTCAGCCAGCTGCGGCGCCGGCGGGTAGAGATGGTTGTCAGGATGGGCCAGTGAATCACCGCGCCAGGCACTCTGGATCACATGCAGATTATCGGCAAAGGCGGCTCCCCGCTGTTCGCTGGTTAGGCCAAACGGCAGAAATGAGGTTGGCGTACCGCCGGAGCCAAAGCCGACTTCAAGACGCCCGTTGGCCAGGAGATCCAGCACCGCCGCATCTTCGGCAACCCGCAGTGCGTTCTCCATCGGCAGCGTAATAATGGCGGTACCGAGGCGAATCCGTTCGGTCTGTGCCGCCACGTGGGCGAGAAAGACCAGCGGTGACGGCAACCCGCCTTCATGCTCGTGGAAGTGATGCTGGGCAATCCACGCGCTGTCAAAACCGAGTCGTTCGGCGTGGCGAATCTGTTCGGTTGCCAGCCGGTAGCGCTGCTGCGCAGGGGCAGAGTCCAGCAGGCGGGTGAAAAAACCCAGGCGTTTACGCGTCATGCGATCTCCTTGCTCAGGGTGGACAGGTGGGGAATGGCGGCGATGAGTTCACGGGTATAAGCGTGCTGCGGCTGGTTAAACAGGCGGTTGACCTCGCCGTATTCCACAACCTGACCGGCGCGCAGTACCGTGACGCTCTGCGCGATGCGGCGCACCGTCGCCAGGTCGTGGGTGATAAACAGATAGGTCAGCCCCAGCTGTTGCTGCAGCTGCTCAAGCAGGGCGAGAATCTGCGCCTGCACCGTGACATCCAGCGCGGAAGTGGCTTCGTCAAGAACCAGAATCGTCGGCTCCAGCACCAGCGCCCGGGCAATGGCGACCCGCTGGCGCTGGCCGCCGGAAAGCTCGCGAGCGGTCCGCGTCAGCAGCTCCGGAGCCAGCGCGACCCGGGCGGCAACCGCCTCGACGCGGGCACGGCGGGTGAGCGGACTCAGCGGTTCGAAATTTTTCAGCGGCTCTTCGATAATCTCAAACAGGGTCTGACGCGGGTCGAGCGAGGCGAACGGGTTCTGATAGACGAACTGAATTTTACGCCGCAGCTGACGCTGCGCCTCGCGACTTAAATGACCGGCATCGATACCATCGATGGCGATATGGCCGCTATCGGCCTGTTCAAATCCGAGCAGAATCCGCGCCAGCGTGGTTTTGCCCGAACCTGACTCGCCAACTAACGCATGGGTCGTGCCGCGTTTCACCTCAAAGCTGACGGCGTCAAGCGCCTGCAGCCCGGCGTCGCCCAGCGAAAAACGTTTACTGATATCCGCGACCCGGATAGCGGCCGTCGCCGGATGGTGGCGCGGCGCTGCTCCGATTGTGGGCTGGGTTCCCTGCAGATCGCTCAGCAGCTGACGAGTGTAGGCGTGTTGCGGCGCGCGGATGAGATCCGCCGTGATGCCCTGTTCCTGAATTTCTCCGTGGCGAAAAACCAGCAGCCGGTCGGCACGCTGCGCCGCCAGCGCCAGATCGTGGGTGACGAGCAGCACCGCCGTTCCGGACTCCCGGCGCAGGGTATCGAGGAGGTCGAGAATGCGTTTTTGTACGGTGACATCGAGGGCGCTGGTCGGCTCGTCGGCAATGATCAGGTCCGGCTTCAGGGCAATGGCGATAGCAATTAACACCCGCTGCTTCATGCCGCCGGAGAGCTGATGCGGATACTGATAAAAGCGCTGTTCGGGGTGGCTGAGGCCAACTTTGCTCAGCAGGGCCAGTACCTGCTGCTTGCGTACGGCAGCGCGCGCTTTCTGGTGCAGACGCAGAATTTCGCCAACCTGGGCGCCGATCGTTTGTACCGGGTTCAGGGAGTTGCCCGGGTCCTGCGGGACCAGACTGATACGCGTGCCGCGCAGACTATCAAGTCGTTTCCCCGACCAGCCGCTGATATCCTCGCCGTTAATCTCCACGCGTCCGCTGTCGCGTCGGGCATTGTTCGCCAGCAGGCCGATAATGGCCTGGGCGGTGGTGGTTTTGCCGGATCCGGACTCCCCGACAAATGCCAGCATTTCGCCGCGTTGCAGGCTGAAACTGACGTTATGTACCACTTCCTGCCAGCGGTGCTGCGAGCGGTAGCTGATGCGCAGGTTTTCCACCCGTAATACGTTCATGAGCGCTCTCCGCTAAATTGACGGCTGATGCGGTTGGCCGCCAGCACTACCGCGACGACCGCCACGCCGGGAAAGGTGGTCAGCCACCAGGCGGTTGAGAGATAGTTACGTCCCTCGGCGATCAGCAGCCCCCATTCCGGCACCGGCGGCGGCGTACCGTAGCCGAGAAAACTCAGGGTAGAGAGGGCGAGAATCGCCTGGCCAAACTGCAGCGTGGCGAAGGCCAGTACGGCGGTGAGTGAGTTAGGTAAAATATGCCGCCAGAAGACGGCGAAGAAAGTGCCGCCGCTGCCAAAGGCCGCTTCGACGTAGTCGCTGTGCCGCACGCGGACCACTTCCGCTCGCGCCAGGCGGGCAAAGCTGGCAATGGCGGCGACGCCCACGGCCACCGCGGCGTTCACGGTGCCGAAACCGAGCAGGATAATCACCGTTAATGACAGCAGCAGCGACGGGATGGCCAGCAGGACGTCAACCAGGCGCATCACCAGCGACTCGACGCGTCCGGCAACGGCGCCGGCCAGCGTGCCGAGCGCGGTGCCGACCAACAGTCCGATAGCGACGGCCGCCAGCGCGGCGGAAAGAGAGTGGACCGCGCCATAGACGATCCGCGTCCACAGGTCGCGTCCCAGCTGGTCGGTTCCCAGCCAGTGGCCGGCCTGCGGCGCCAGACGCTGTGCGCCGGCGGTACCTTCGAGCGGGTTATAGCCGCTGAACAGCTGCGGGGCGAGCGCCATCAACAGCGCGATGATCATGATGCTCCAGGCGAGCCATAGCCCCGGCTGGAAACGCAGCGGTCGACGACCTGGCGCCCGTCGGCGAGCGGCGGTGGCGTAATCAACGAGACTCATACCACGCCTCCGGTCACTGTTTTCAGGCGTGGATCGAACAGCGGCATCAACAGATCCACCAGCAGGTTAATCAGCACAAATGCGAGGGCGGAGATCATCACCACCGCCTGTAATACGGCAATATCCTGATTGTTGACCGCCTGCTGGGTCAGCTGACCCAGACCGCCGCGACCGAAGACGGTTTCGGTAATCAGTGCGCCGGCGATCAGCTCTCCCAGCAGCAGCCCGGCGATATTCAACGCCGGTAGCAGGGCGTTGCCGGTGACGTGTCGCCACAGGACGCCGGTTTCACTCATCCCCTTGGCGCGGGCAACGGCGACAAACGGCAGGGCCGCCACCTGGTCCATGCTGCGCATCAGGATCTGCGCCAGCGGGGCGGAAATGGGCACCGCGACGGCGATGATCGGCAGTATCAGCCCCTGGAGCGGGCCAGGGTTGATCACCGGGATCCAGCGCAGCTGGAAGGAGAAGAGTTGAATCAGCGCAATGCCTAACCAGAACGTCGGCAGCGAGATAAACAGCACCGGCAAAGACTGTAAGGTATTGCTCAGCCAGCGCAGCCCCGGCAAGCGCGAGGCGAAGGCCAGGCTAAAGGCCAGCGCGATAGCCAGTATAAACGCCGGGATCGCGAGGCTGAGGGTATCCGGCAGGTTGCTGGCCAGCAGCGTACTGACCGCAATACCTGCCTGTAACGAGTAGCCAAAATCCCCCTGAAGCATCGCTGCTAAGGTGTGGAAATACTGCTTCCAGATCGGGCTGTCTGCGCCGTAGGCGATACGCATATCGGCGATTTGCGCCGGACTGAGACCCAGATCCGGGTTCTGGAACTTGATCAGCACCGCGTCCCCCGGCAGCACCTGCAGCAGCACGAAGGAGAGGGTGAAGGCCGCCCACAGCACCAGTAAACTCTGGCCCAGACGTCGCAGAAGGTTATGGCTCATCCCATGCTCCTTAGTGCTTTTCCAGCCAGGTGCCGTAGAACGACGGACGACCGACGGCTTCAAAGCTCACGCCCTTCACCCACGGCGCACCGGCAAAGACCTGCGGCTCTTCAAAGATCGGGATCACGTAGGCGTTATCCAGCAAATAACGCTGGGCATCGCCGGTCAGCTGCAGGCGTTTTTGCGGATCGACTTCGGCGGAAATCGCAGTCAGCAGATCGTTAAGCTTATCGTCGCGAAAGTGCTGCACTTTGTCGCTGGAACCGCCCTGTTGCAGCAGGGCGTCGCGGTTGGTCGGGAAGAACATGCTTTTCACCACGTCCGGGTCGGCGCGTCCCACTTCTGAAACGGTCAGCGGGGTCTTCAGCGGATCGAGGTTATCAATAACCCGGCTACCGGCATCGCCTGCTTTTACGCTCAGCGCCGCCCCCACCTGGCGCCACTGCTGAGCAATCAGCTGGAGCACCTCTTTGTTTTGCGGCTGCGGCAGCGATTCATAGACCGTCAGCGCCAGGCGCTGGCCCTCTTTCTCTCTGATCCCGTCGGCGGCCGGTTTCCACCCGGCTTCATCAAGCAACTGTCTGGCCTGGGCTTGATCGAAGGCCAGCTTGTCGCTCAGATTGACGTAACCTGCCGCCGTGCTGGCGATAGCCGAGGTCGCCTGCGGGTAATTGGCGGAGAACAGCGTATCCACCACCTGTTTTGCGTTGGTGGCATGCAGCAGCGCCTGGCGGACGCGCAGGTCGGACACCAGCGGGTTATCCGGGCGGAAACTCAGGCTGTCATTGACGCCGCGAGTAGGGGCGGCATAAATCCTGAATCCCTGGTCGGTCGCCTGTTTTTCATCGTAGGCCTGAACCTGGCGGATAAAATCGGCCTGACCCGCCAGTAACGCCCCGATACGCACGCTGTCTTCCGGGGTGACGATAAAGGTAATACCGTCGAGGTTGGCCGGCCCCTGTTGAGCCAGGTTTTTCGGCCCCCACTGGTAATCCTTACGGGCGACCAGCGTCAGCTCGCGACCCGGCTTTTCATCTTTAACGACAAAGGGCCCGGAGCCGATAATATTGCGCGCGTCGCCGAGTTCGTCGAAATTACGCTGCAAGGTGCTGAGAGAGACCAGCCCGGAGCCAATGGTCGCGGTGCCCTGCAGAAAACCGGGCGACGGTTTTTTGAAGTAAAACTTCACCGTCAGCGGATTGATGACTTCGCTATGGTCGTAGTTGTTGATCACTTCAGAAACCGGCAGCCGGTGGGCTTTATTGCCGAGACCGTAGGTATCAAAATTTTTGGCCACCGCGTTGGCATCCAGCGGGGTGCCGTCGGAGAAGGTGATGCCCGGACGCAACGTAAAGGTGTATTCGGTTTTGTCGGCGTTCGTTACCCAGCTCTCTGCAATCCACGGTTCAACCGCCAGCGTCTTCGGGTTTTGCCAGGTTAATTTATCGGTTATTTGATTGAGAATGCCGCCGTTGGGATAGAACCCTCCGGCCGGTGGATAGAGATTGGTGTGCGGCTGCTGCTCCAGATAGATTAATGTCCCGCCTTTCACCGGCGTATCGGCGGCCCAGGCGGAAAAAGCGCCGGTTAAAAAAAGGGCTGCCAACGCGGGCAGACGAAAACGGCTTTGCATGGTGAATTCCTTTGTTATCTATTGTGTTGCCATCATCGGGCGGGGATATAAACAAAGGAACCAACGAATTGCGCTAAGCATTTGCGGAAAAGGCATTTGCCGCGACGGGGAAATATTCTATGCGGGAGATAGCTGGCGAAACGGGAGCATGCCGGGCGGCCAGCGTAATGAAACGGCCTCTCCCGGAGCGGGAGAGGCGCGAGGCTTAGCGGCGGAAATCGATAACCATACGGCCGCGAATTTGCCCCTGTTCCATCTCTTTAAAGATGGCGTTGATATCGCCCAGCGGACGCAGCGTCACTTTAGGAACCACTTTCCCTTCGGCCGCGAACTGGAAGGCTTCGGTCAGATCCTGACGGGTGCCGACCAGGGAGCCCACCACTTCGATGCCATCCAGCACCAGACGCGGAATATCGAGGCTCATGGCTTCCGGAGGCAGGCCAACGGCCACCACGCGGCCACCGGCGCGTACGGCGTCAACGGCGGAGTTAAACGCCGCTTTGGCCACCGCGGTGACGACGGCTGCGTGAGCACCGCCGGTTTTTTCCTGAATCACTTTCGCCGCATCTTCGTTGCGGGAGTTAATGGTCAGGTCTGCGCCCATCTCGGCCGCCAGCGCCAGCTGCGCATCGTTAACGTCGATGGCGATGACTTTGGCATTGAACACGTTTTTCGCATACTGCAGCGCCAGGTTGCCGAGACCACCAAGACCGTAGATGGCAATCCATTGACCCGGTTTAATATGGGAGACTTTCACCGCTTTATAGGTGGTCACACCCGCGCAGGTGATGCTGCTGGCGGCGGCAGAGTCGAGGCCGTCCGGCACTTTGACCGCATAGTTAGCGGTGACGATGCACTCTTCAGCCATGCCGCCGTCTACGCTGTAACCGGCATTTTTTACCGAACGGCAGAGCGTTTCGTTGCCGCTGTTACAGTAATCGCAGTGCCCGCAGCCTTCGAAGAACCACGCCACGCTGGCGCGGTCGCCCGGTTTCAGGGAGGTGACGCCCGGACCGACCTGCTGTACCACGCCCACGCCTTCATGGCCCAGAATTACACCGGTTTTATCGCCAAAATCGCCGTTTTTCACGTGCAGGTCGGTATGGCATACGCCACAGCACTCCATTTTCAACAACGCCTCTCCATGTTGCAGGGGACGCAGTGTTTTTTCCGTCACATCAACCTGATGATCGTGGGTAACAACGGCTGCCTTCATGTTTACTCCTTGAATTTTGAAGAAAAAAGGGGGTGTTTACTCTTAAATAATACTCATTAAGGATTAACCCTAATAGTCAGGAATGCAAGGGTGCTAGTGAAATATGTGGTCTGAAGCAGCACTAATGGCGCAAAATTCGAACATTTATGTGAATTTTGGCTGTTAATAATTATGAAATGAGGTCGTCATATTCTGTTCATTGCTAACCGGCAGGCTGTTACAGGCAAATTTCTTATAACAACAGAGTGATACTACAATGCATCTGGTAAAAACTGTTCTCGCCGCATCGCTGTTTCTGTCTGCCGCCGCTCAGGCCCATAACGTACTGGACTTTCCGCAGCCGGAGAACAATCCGCAAGAGTTTTACGCGGTCACGGAAATTCCGACGGGCGGTATCATCAAATATGAAACTGACGCCAAAACGGGATTTATTATAGCCGATCGTTTCCAGTCGATGCCGGTCGCCTATCCGGCTAACTACGGTTCGCTGACCCAGTCGCTGGCGGGAGATGGCGATCCGCTGGATGTGGTGTTCTACACCCGCGCACCGATGGCGCCGGGGACGCTGATTAAGCTGCGGGCGATCGGCGTCCTGAAAATGATCGATGGTGGGGAAAAGGACGATAAGATTATTGCCGTGCCGGCGAGCAAAATCGACCCGACCTATGATGACATCAAGAATATCAGCGACCTGCCTCATATTGAGCAGGAGCGGCTGCAGGCCTTTTTCCGCGTCTATAAGCAGCTGCCTGATGGACGTAAAAAGGTCGAGCTGAACGGCTTTAACGATGCCGACGCGGCGAAACAAGAGATCAAGCAGGCATGGGATGCCTGGAAAGCAAAAAATCCACAATAAGATAAAAACAGGCGCTGCACGGCGCCTGTGCTTTTTTAGCCGGGTAATGAGCCGCTGCGGCCGTTTTTAATCCTGGCAAAGAGCGGGTTAGCCGGCAGGAAATATCATCCGGGCCAGCGGGCCGAAGGGCGGCGCGGATTGACAGAGAGAACGCAATAATGGTTGTATTGTACAACTATTAACTCACCTGCACCGATCGCCATGACGCATCCATCGCTTATTAACGAATCGCTGATCAATGAAATACGCCGCGCTTCCCGCCTGATGGTTCGTGAACTCGGCTTCATGAATTCCACCCTGGCAGCCACCGACTATTCTCCCTCCGCCGTGCATACGCTGCTGGAAATTTCCGCCAACGGGGCGATGACCGCCGCACAGCTGGTTCAGATCCTGGGTCTGGAGAAATCGAGCGTCAGCCGTATGTTGTCCCGTCTGCTGGCCGCCGGCGAGCTGCAGGAAAAACCCGACGGCGAAGATGCCCGCTTTAAGCGACTCGAACTGACGGAACAGGGATGGGGGACGGTCAGCCGGATTAACGATTACGGGGCGATGCGGGTCGTTGATGCGCTCACGCATCTCGACGCCGGAGAACAACAAAACGTGGCGCTGGGGCTGACCGCGTACGCGCAGGCGCTGGCGAAATGCCGCGATGTCCCCAGGCCCGCCGCGGCAAACAACGTGTCGATTGTGAGCGGATACCGGCCGGGTATGATTGGCCGCATCGCGCAGATGCACGGCGAATATTATGCCCGGCACCACGGGTTCGGCCACTTTTTCGAAGGTAAGGTCGCCAGCGGGCTGGCGGAGTTTTCTGCCCGACTTGACGCCGAGTGCAATCACATCTGGCTGGCCGTGCTGGAGGGCAACATCGTCGGCTCCGTGGCCATCGATGGTGAAGATCTGGGCAATAACGAAGCGCATCTACGCTGGTTTATTCTCGACGACCGCTGTCGGGGCAGCGGCGTTGGCCGACGCCTGCTGGCCGAGGCGATGGCTTTTTGCGACCGTCGCGCTTTTTCTGCCGTCCAGCTGTGGACCTTCAGCGGGCTGCACGCCGCGCGCGCGCTGTACGAATCATTCGGCTTTACGCTGCATAAAGAGTGGCAGGGCGATCAGTGGGGGATGATGATGACCGAACAGCAGTTCAGCCGATACCCGGCGGATTCTGCTTCGACATAACCGCGGTCCTTGCTCGCGGACACCCCGCTAAGGTGTCGCCACCTTCGCGGGGATTTAGTCTCCTTTAACTCAGTCTGGCAGTAATGGCGGCGATCTCCTCGCGCCACTGCGCCTGCAGGTGGGGTTTCTGGTGCTTAGGTTTACGCGATATATCATCCGCCAGCCGTTGTTCCAGATCGATCAGCCGTTCCAGCAGGGCGTCATGGTCATCGGTGGCGGTGGCCGTCGCATCAACTTCGGCGCGCCTCCCGGCCTGGGGCGCCCCGCTGCGCAGGCGGGTGTAGACTTCATCGGCGGTATGCCACTCGCTCAGCCCGTTATCATCAATCAGCCAGAAGCGGTTGCAGCTCTGGCTTATCAGCTGACGGTCATGACTGACCAGCAGCAGACCACCGGAATACTCGCGCAGCGAGGCAGCCAGCGCCTCTTTGCCTTCCATATCCAGATGGTTGGTGGGCTCATCCAGCAGAAGCAGGCTATAGCTCGCCAGCGACAGCCCGACAAACAGCAGTCGGGAACGTTCACCCCCGCTGAGGGTGCTGACCTTTTGCCCGTGACGGCTCCAGCCGAAACCGGCGGAAATCAGCGCCCGCTTACGGCGCTCTGCGGCGGGTTCGAAGCTCTCCAGCGCCTCCAGCAGCGTGGCGTTATCCGCCAGTTGACGCAGCGACTGGTCGTAGTAGCCCGGATGTAATCGGGGATGCAGGCGCAGTCCGACATCCGGCGCCGCCTGCTGCATCTGCCGCCACAGCAGGCGCAGCAACGATGATTTCCCGCCGCCGTTGCGCCCCATTATCGCCACCCGGTCGCCGCTGCGCAGACGCGCCAGCCCGGCGGTGAACAGGGCTGGTAATCCCGGAGCCGGGGGAACCGGCAGTTGTTCAATTTCGAGTAAACGATCGGCCCGCAGGGCGTCACCGTTCAGCGCCAGCCGCCACGGCGTGCCGGCGGTCAGCTCGGTTTGACTCTCCTTCAGGCGTGCGACCTGTTTCTCCATCTGTTTGGCTTTGCGCGAAAGATCTTCGTTGTCGTACACCTGTCCCCAGGTCGCCAGCCGTTTAGCGCTGGTGGTGACGCGGTCGATTTCTCGCTGCTCGGCTTTATGACGCAGGGCATCGCTTTCGTCCCGTTCCGCCAGCGCCTGACGCGCCGCGCTACAGGGAAGGGAGAAGGCGTGCAGGGTTTTGTCGCGCAGGATCCAACTGGCATTAGTTACAGCATCCAGTAAAAGGGGGTCATGTGACACCAGTACGAAGCTCCCCTGCCAGGTTTGCAAGAAGCTTTCCAGCCACAGCAGGGTCGGCAGATCGAGATGGTTGCCGGGTTCGTCCAGCAGCAGGAGATCCGGCTGCTGAATTAACGCTCTGGCCAGCAGCAGTCGGGTATGTTGGCCGCCGCTTAGCGTTGCCGCACGCTGCGTGAATTCCGTCGTCGTAAACCCCATTTCCGCCAGCAGACGTTCTGCCTGCCAGCGCTGTTGTTCACGCCCGCTGGCGGCAAGCCGCGCCAGAACCACCTCGATCAGCGATTGTTGTAGCAGGGTATCCGGCAGGTGTTGTTCAACCCGCGCCATCAGGCAATGGTGCGCCAGCGCCACGCTGCCGGCACCGGGCGTCAGCGTGCCGTCCAGCACCTGCAGCAGGGTACTTTTGCCGCAGCCGTTATGGCCGATCAGGCCGATGCGATCGCCTTTTTTCAGGGTAAAGGAGAGGTCGGTGAAAAGCGGCCCGAATGCCGTTTCAACATGCAGAGATTGCGCGCTAAATAATGTACTCATCGTGAACTTACTCAAGAGTTACAGGCGTAAAAACGCCTCGTCAAACATCGCTGACGATAACCCGGTAAGCCCGAGGGAAGGGAATTAGTCTGGGGTGTCTTCGCTCAAGCTGAAGTTATCGCAGCACGATACCGATAACGCTTGAGCAGGGACGATTACCAAATGTCAGTGAAAATATAGATATTTCACATAACAGCATGGGGTCCTCCTTTCATTGAGTGAGTTGACAGGTGAAAGCAGTGTAGGAGGTGGGCGGCGATTTGGCTAGCGACTAAAGATAGTGGGGCGGCGGCAAAAAAACGGGCCCGTTGTCAGGCCCGTTTGCGATGTCGGTTAATCAGATCGAGGTGCGGCGGTAGTTGCGATACTCCGGCAGCCAAAAGTTATCGCTAATCGCCTGCAACAGTGCCTCGACGGAGGTCTTCACCGCCACGCCTTGTTCCTGAGCGACTTTACCGACCGCGAAAGCGATCGCGCGCGATACGGTCTGGATATCTTTCAGTTCCGGCAGAACCGGGCCTTCGCCATTGTTGACCAACGGTGAGTGCTTCGCCAGCGTCTCACTGGCCGCCATCAGCATCTCATCGGTGACTCGCGATGCGCCGGAGGCGATTACGCCGAGGCCGATACCGGGGAAGATATAGGAGTTATTGCACTGGGCAATGACGTACTGCTTACCTTTCAGTGTGACCGGCGCGAACGGGCTGCCGGTGGCAACCAGCGCTTCGCCGTCGGTCCAGCTGAGAATGTTCTGCGGCGTGGCTTCGACGCGAGAGGTCGGGTTCGACAGCGGCATTACGATGGGACGCGGGCAGTGCTTATGCATCTCGCGAATAATCTCTTCGGTGAACAGACCCGGCTGGCCGGAAACACCGATCAGGATATTCGGTTTCACATTTCGCACAACGTCAAGCAGGGAGAGCACTTCGTTGGTGGTATCCCACTGCTGGAGATTTTCACGCTTCTGCACCAGTTTGTTCTGGAACGGCAGCAGGTTCGGCATGGCGTCGGTCAGCAGGCCGAAACGGTCAACCATGAACACGCGCTGGCGCGCTTCTTCTTCGCTTAATCCTTCGCGTTGGATCTGGGCGATAATCTGTTCGGCAATCCCGCAACCGGCGGAGCCGGCGCCGAGGAAGACGATTTTCTGCTCGCTCAGCTGGCTGCCCGCACCGCGGCTGGCGGCAATCAGCGTGCCTACGGTCACCGAGGCGGTGCCCTGGATATCATCATTGAATGAACAAATCTCATTGCGATAGCGGTTGAGCAGCGGCATGGCGTTTTTCTGCGCGAAGTCTTCGAACTGCAGCAGAACGTCCGGCCAGCGGTGCTTAATGGCCTGGATAACATCATCGACAAACTGATAATACTCATCGTCGGTAATACGCGGATGGCGCCAGCCCATATACAGCGGATCGTCGAGCAGCTGCTGGTTGTTAGTCCCGACGTCCAGCACGATCGGCAGCGTATAGGCCGGGCTGATACCGCCGCAGGTGGTGTACAGCGAAAGCTTACCGATCGGGATCCCCATACCGCCGATGCCCTGGTCGCCGAGACCCAGAATACGCTCTCCGTCGGTGACGACGATCACTTTAACGTTGTGGTTCGGGACGTTTTGCAGGATATCGTCGAGGTTGTGCCGGTTCTGATAGGAGATAAACACCCCGCGCGAGCGACGGTAGATCTCAGAGAAGCGCTCGCAGGCGGCGCCAACGGTCGGCGTATAGATGACCGGCATCATCTCATCGAGATGGTTGCCAATCAGGCGATAAAAGAGGGTTTCGTTGGTGTCCTGAATGTTGCGCAGGTAAATATGTTTGTCGATCTCAGTTTTAAACCCCTGGTACTGGATCCATGCACGTTCAGCTTGTTCCTCAATTGTTTCAACAACTTCTGGCAGCAGGCCGAGCAGGTTAAAGCTGCTGCGCTCTTCCATGCTGAAGGCGCTACCTTTGTTGAGAAGGGGAAATTCGAGCAGAACGGGGCCAGCGTAGGGGATATACAGGGAACGGTTTTTCTTATGGGTGAATTGCATCGCACTAACTCCTTGATGTTCACTTCAGACCGTGCGCGGCGATAAGCGTGCGGGCTGGCAGGGAATGCAGCGGGAGCAGTATAGAGCAGATGTTATCAAAGAGGGGAAATTGTATTAAAAAAACACCATCCTGACGAAAGGACGGTGTTTTTATCATCATTCAGCTGAGAAATTAACCCGCGCGGCGCTTACGGCCGGTGGCATGAGCGTGGTTAATTGTCGTTTCCACATCGCCGTCCAGCACCACTTTTTTCTGCTGCGACAGTTTATAGTTCAGACCGAGAAGATGACGTGCCTGGTGGTTCGATTTCATTCTTACTCCTTAATCCAGTTCTGTTTCAAGGACAAGCCCGGCGTGGCCGGACGAAATGTAACCCTAAGAACGGCGCGCTAGCGCGACCGTGCTATCTATCGTGGTCTATTTTTCCGCCAATGGCAACCTTATGCGGCAAAATATTATGCCGGGACCGCCATTATCGAGCGAGAAATAAGGCCCGCGGCTGCCCTTAACCCGACGAAATTTATCACCATTCTCCGCGCCGGCTTTTTGTTATCTCCCGCACAATTATTAATTTTCACAACCAGTTAGTGAAATTACGTAATTGTGATAATGCGCATAAATATTACCTTGATGAGTGTTGCATCGAGCGCGCTTGCCGGGCGCTATTTAATGGGGAATATAATAAAAAGGACAATAAATTGAAAAAAATTAATTATGAGGAGTTGCGCGTATATAGAAAAAGACCGATTACGCTGCTGCGTTCCTTAGGTTATGCCATGAACGATCTCAACGGGTCGGCATGGGGAACGCTGGTCGGCTCTTACCTGATGATATTCCTCAGCACCTGGGCGGGGTTAAATGCCGGGGTGGTGGGTACCATGTTATTCGCGCTGAAAATACTGGATATGATCGTCTGTGGCGTGATTGGCGGCGTTTCCGATCAACTCTTCCGCACGGCAATTGGGCGCAGATTAGGGCGGCGACATATTTTATTTTTGATCGGCGCGACGCTCACCTTAATCTGTTTCCCGCTGCTGTTTACGGTCCATGTCGGTTCCTGGCTGTGGTATTTCGTGGTGCTGTTCCTGCTTGATACCGCCCAGTCGTTTAATAATATTGCCTATGAAACGCTTGCCACGGAAATGACCGATAAAGCGCACGAGCGGGTGAAGCTGAGCTCCGTGCGGATGTTTGTCTCCGCCTTCGGGACCTTCGCCGTCACCGGTTTGCCGGCGCTGCTGCTGGTGATGCTGGGCAGCGATAGCCCCCAGGCCTATACCATTTCCGGGATTGTGTTTGGCATTGTGCTGTTTGCCGGTACCATCATTACGTGGCTGACAACCTGGGAGTTTTCCCCGGGATATGTTGACGCGTTTGAGAACAGCGCTAAAGAGCAGCGGCCGAAAAATATTATTTACTCTATCAATGAATATCTTCATGTGATGAGAACGAAAGCCTGCCGCCGAACCTGTGTTATCTATTTTGTCTCCTACTTCGCGAAGGACTGTTTCAATACCGCCTTTTTCTTCTACGTCGTATTTATCCTGGGTCTGTCGCAGGGGATGGCGCAGACCGCTTCGTCGCTCTCTATTATTGGATTGATCGTGGTGCCGATCGCCACCTTTTTTATGTTTAAATTTGGGCCGAAATGGCTGTGGTCAATGGCATTCTCACTGATGATCGCCGTCCTCATTTATTATCTGGGGTTATATGTCTTTCATATTCAGCTCTCCGATAGCGCGGCATTTGTGACCATTCTGATATTGTCAGCCTTATTCCAGATTGGCCGCCAGACGATGGAATATACGGTGTGGAACGTGATTCCGCTGGTGCCGGATGTCGATACTCTGGTTTCCACCAAACTGCGGGCAGGAACCTTTGCCGCCTGCCAGACCTTTACCCGAAAATTAACTGGCGCGATTGGCTCGGCGATTATTGGCTGGATCCTCGCCTTCGGCGGATTTGATAAATCGCTGGCGGTACAAATACCTGCGGCACAAATCGCTATCATGATCGCATTTATTTTTATTCCGCTCATTTGCCTGATTTACTCCCTGTATCTGATTCGCACCTTCAATTTGAACCCGCAAACCCACAAGGTCGTTAAGGCCGAGATGGACCGCCTGCAGCAGGGGGGCGCCAAAGAGGATGTGGACCCGAAAACCCGGGCCATCGTCGAGGATCTCACCGGCTACGCTTATGATGAAATTTGGGATGTAAAAAAATGACCACCTATATTGCCAGCGACAATACCGACCTGCAGACCCTGATTAACGAGGCTGCCCGTACGGCCAGCGAGGAACATCGCGCAGAGATTATCTTTCCGCCGGGCACCTGGTTGACGGGGCCGTTGACTCTGTACAGCCATATGACGCTGACCCTGGAAGAAGGGGCAACGATCCGCTTTATTGCCGACCCGCAGCTCTACCCGCCGGTCTGGACACGCTGGGAGGGGATCGAATGCTATGCGCTGCACCCGCTTTTGTACGCCGCGGATGCCTGCAACATTACTCTTCGCGGGGCGGGGGTGATTGAGGGGGCGGGCCAGTGGTGGTGGGATACGTTCCGTCAGATTGAAGAGGAGGACCGTCAGGCGCCGCGGGAAAGCTGGGAGCGGCAGCTGGCGGCGCTGAATCCGGATTATCGTTCTCGCCCCGGCGGCGGCGGGCGTCCTCAGACCCAGTTCCTGCGCCCGCCGCTGGTTCAGTTCTGGAAATGCTCGGCGATTCACCTGCAGGGGATCACCTTGCAGAACTCACCGTTCTGGACCCTGCATACCGTCTATTCCCGTGATATCGTCATCAGCGGAGTGACAATCCTCAATCCGGCCGATGCCATCAATACCGATGCCATCGATCTGGATTCTTCCGAGAATATTACTATCGAGGATTGTCTGTTTGATGTGGGTGACGATGCGATTACCTTAAAATCCGGCTCGGGGGCGGACGGCTTGCGCATCAACAGACCCACCCGCAACGTCACGGCGCGCCGCTGTCGTATTCTCGCCAGCCATGGCGGCATCGCTATTGGTTCGGAAACGGCAGGGGGCATTGAAAATGTGTCGGTGAGCGATTGCGTTTTCGAAGGCACCCAGCGGGCGATTCGCCTGAAATCGCGGCGTGGGCGGGGCGGTACGATTAAAAACATCACTTTGCGCGATTTGACGATGGATGGCTGCTGGTGTCCGATTGTGATCGGTCAATATTTTGCCCCTGGCGTGCTGGCGCATGAACGCGACGTAACGCTTTCCGAACAGCCGCAGCCGCTGAGCGCAATGACGCCGCACATCCGCGATATCCTGATTGAGAATGTGCTGGCGACCAACGTGCTCTCCAGCGCCGCGTTTATTGTCGGGCTACCGGAAGCGCCGATCGACAATGTGAGCATCCGAAACTTTAGCTATGCGCTGGCGCCTGAAGAACGGCTGCTGGAGACCTGGAATACGGAACCCACGGAAGGACATTTTCACGACGACGATCGCGGTATTAAGGTGATTAACGCCCGAAACGTGAAAATTCAGTAACCCCGTGCCTCAACCCGGGGCCTGAACATCGTCAGGCCCCGGTTCAGTTGCAGGCGACGCTTGTTACCACTTCATCTCGCCGGTATTCACTTTCGCGCTGAGCTCGAGAGAACTCTCTTCCGCCAGATTTGGCCAGCGCTGCTTCATTTCGGCAATCACTCCGGCGGAATCTTTATGGGCTTTCAGCGCCTGCTCAAACTGCTGCAGATAGTCGCGGGTGAAGGTAATCGCGCGATCGCCGGCCGGCGGCGTCCCGAGATAGTGACCCGGAATCACCTGCTGCGGGTGCAGGGCGGCCATATCGTCGAGCGTGGTGCGCCACTGCTGACGACTTTCCGCGCTCTGGGTGTCGGCGGTCCACACGTGCATGCCCCAGGCCACGCCGGTGCCGCCGAGGATCGCTTTATTCGCCGGGATCCACACGAAGGCCGCGTAGTGCTGCGGCTGGAGGATGCGGACTTTCTCGCCGTCGATAGTAAAGGTGTTAGCTTCAATGACCTGCGGCGTATAAAGCTGCTTTGGCGCGCCGTCTTTCATCTGCGGGCCCCAGAAGGCCAGTTTTGCCGATTTGGTCGCCTCAATATGCTTAACCACCTCGGAGGTCGCCACGATTTTTGCCTGCGGGAAGGCCTTCACCAGCGGCTCAAGGCCAAAGTAAAAGTCCGGGTCGCCGGAGGTGATGACGATGCGGGTCAGCTTTTTGCCGCTTTTACGGATCATCTCCACCAGCTTCTCGCCGTCTTTAACGCTAAATTGCGCGTCAAACAGCACCGCCTCATGCGGACCGGAGGCCAGCGTCGAGTTGACGGCGAAGATACCTTTATCCTGCGGGTTATAGGTCTGCAATGTTAAAGGTGCGGCAAAGGCAGCGGAGCTGAACAGTGCGGTGGCAACGGCAAGGGCGGATAATTTCATGGTGGTTTTCTCTGTGTCTGATCAATAACGCTATTTTACGGATTTCCTGATTTGCGAAAATTCCTGAAAAAAGAGATGCTGAGTTTCATAAAACGTGCAGATGGAAGTGAAAGATGGACAGAATTATTGCCGCGCAGGTCTACATGCGGATCTGCGAACTGGGGAGCCTGAGCGCCGCGGCCCGGGCGCTGGGGATGTCGCGCCCGATGGTCAGTCGCTATCTGGAACAGATGGAACACTGGGCGGGTACCCGCCTGATTCACCGTTCGACGCGTAAATTAACCTTAACCGCCGCCGGGGAGAAGGTGCTGCAAAAAACCCGCAGCCTGACGCAACTGTCGGATGAAATTGCCGGGCAGACCGAGCGGGCGGTGCCCAGCGGCACGCTACGCGTCGCCTGCGCTCACTTTACGGCCATGCAGCTGATTTCGCCGCTGTTACCCGATTTTCTCGCCCGTTATCCCCAGCTGCGTCTGGAACTGGATATCAATAACCATCCGGTGAGCCTGATCGGCGAGCGTATTGACGTGGCGATTCGTATCACCGATAACCCGGAGCCAGGAGCGATTGCCCGTCGGCTGGGGGTCTGCCGTTCGGTGCTGTGCGCATCGCCGCGCTGGCTACAGTTACATGGCCAGCCGCAGACGCCGGCGGAGCTCAGCGCACATAACTGTCTGCACTACAGCCATTTCGCCACGCCGACCTGGCAGTTCAGCGATTCGCAGGGCGAAGCCGTCTCCGTGGCGGTCTCCGGCAACCTCAGCGCCGGGATCTCCTCATTACTGCTGGAAGCGGCGGTAGCCGGATGCGGTATCGCGATGTTGCCGGAACTGGAAGCGCAGCGCGCGCTCAACAGCGGGGCGTTGAAGCCGGTGTTGCCGGGCTGGACGCCGAAAGCGCTCAGCGTATACGGCATCTATTTATCGCGCGACTATCAGCCCAGCGCGCTACCGCTGTTCCTCGATGAGATTCAACAGCAGCTGGCGCAGCTTAGCTAGCGCACTTTCGTCCCGCTGATCCTGCGTCGCGCCTTGTGGGCGCGCGTGCTCCTGCCATCTCCCCCCTCGCTACCTGATACAGGGCGGCGCCCGCACGTCGATTTCTGGTTCCCGCCGACAGCGGCCGCTTTCGTGAGCCATCTCCGACTTTCATCTAATCCTCTGGTTGATATCTAGACATATCGTAATTTGAGATATATCAATATATGTACATTATTTTACCAATAATTAACATTCAGGAGCGGAGAATGGATCTGGGGATTGGCGGAAAACAGGCTTTCGTCTGCGCATCATCGCAAGGGCTCGGTCTGGCCTGTGCGACGGCTCTGGCGGCAGAAGGCGTGAACATCACGCTAAACGGGCGTTATGAACAGAAGCTGGCGCAGGCGGCATCGGCGCTGCGTCAGCGCTTTCCTCAGGTTGCCGTCACGACCGTCACTGCCGATCTGACGCAGCCGGCGGGGCGCGCGGCGATCCTGGCAGCCTGGCCGAAAATCGACATTCTGGTGACGAATAACGCCGGGCCTCAGCCCGGCGTACTTGCCGACTGGCACGAGGAGGCGCTGCTGGGAGCGATGGCGGCCAATTTTATTCCAGCGGTACAGCTGATTCGCGCCTGGCTGCCGGCGATGCAGCAGCAGCGCTTCGGGCGGATCGTCAATATCACTTCGGCCATGGTCAAAGCGCCGCACTACATGATGGGGCTATCCACCTCGGCGCGGACGGCGCTGACGGCCATCAGCAAAGCGATCGGCCGTGAGGTGGTGGCCGACAATGTGACTATCAACAATCTGCTTCCGGAGCGGATCGATACGCCACGCCAGGCATTTATGCTGCAGCGGCTGATGGATAAAGAGGGTATCAGTCTGCAAGAGGCGCGCCGACGCAATGAGGCGACAATCGCCGCCGGGCGCTTTGGCCGCCCGGAGGAGTTCGCTGCGGCCTGCGCCTTTCTCTGTAGCCAGCAGGCTTCCTATATTTCCGGACAAAACCTGCAGCTCGACGGCGGTTCCTATGAGGGGCTGCTATGAATGCGGATGTCCTGGCGCTATTGACGCTTGAGACGCAGCGTCAGCAGGCACTGGTGGCCGGTGATAGCGTGCGTCTGGCGGCGCTCCTGGCCGACGATCTTGTTCATATTCACAGCACCGGAATGGTACAGGGTAAAGCCGGGTTTCTCGAACACGTGGTGAAAATGGGCGGCTTTGTGGCTATCGAACGGCCAACGCCTGACATTCGTCTGCTGGGCGATATTGCCCTCATCAGCGGCGAAACGCGCAACGTGGTCCGTTCACTGCACGATGGCGCCGAAAGGGTTCGCCACGGTTTTTCCACGCTGGTTCTGCGTCGTTCCCCACAGGGCTGGCAAATTATATTGTCACAAATGACGCCCTTTGCGGCGTAGAAGGAGTGCTATGAAGCTCGTGCGCTACACCCACCACGGACGTACCCGGCTTGGCAAAGTGGTTGATTCTACGGTCATTGATTTATCAGAAATCACCGGCATCGACCACTCCATGCGCCAGTTGCTCAACGATCTGCCGGCGCTTCGCGAACGACTTGAGCGGGTCGCCGGGCCGGCCATTGCGCTAGAGGAGGTCCGCCTGGAGGCCCCGATTCACGACCCGCAGAAGTTTCTCGGCATTGGTATGAACTATCGCCAGCATGCCGAGGAGGCACGCCGGGCGGGGATCGCGATCCCGTCATCGCAAATGTGGTTTAACAAGCAGGTTTCCTGCATCAGCGGGCCCTTTGATCCGGTTGTTAAGCCGCGCATCAGCGAGCAGATGGATTATGAAATCGAGCTCGGTGTGGTTATCGGTCGCCGCTGTCGCCACGTCTGTGCCGGCGATGCCCCCGCGGTGATTGCCGGCTATCTGATCGTCAACGATCTCTCCGCGCGCGACTGGCTGAAAAAATCGCCGACCTTTACGCTCGGTAAATCATTCGATACGCACGGGCCGCTGGGACCGTGGCTGACGACCTGCGATGAAATTGCCGACCCGTTGGCGCTACAGATGACGCTAACGGTGAACGGTGAACAACGTCAGCACGCCTCTACCGGCGATATGATTTACAACATATATCAACAGATTGAGTACCTCTCATCGGTGATGACCCTGGAGCCGGGCGACGTGCTCGCTACCGGAACACCATCCGGGATTGGCGCGCCGACCGGGCGCTTCCTGCAACCGGGCGATCTGCTGCATCTGACCATCGACGGCCTCGGGGCGATAGAACATCGCGTGGTGGCAGAAGACGACGCTATAGCGTGGGAGGCGTGATGAGCAGTAACTCTTTTCGTGATTATCTTCTGCCCGCCGACGCGCCACGTATTCTGGCCGCGCGCAACGTGGATGTCGCCACCTATGGCGCCCGGATGCTGGCGACGGAAAAGGCGCGTGACCTACAGGCCCAGTGGCAGGCCAGCCTGGATGAAACGTTTCGCGGGATCACCACTGACGGCAGGGTACGCGATGGGCTTTTCGCGTTAGCCGATGAAGGGTTTGCCGTCGACGAGGCGGTCGCCGTCGCCAGGGCGCTGCTGCTGACGCTGGAGCCGTCGCAGCACCAGCGCGTCTGCCAGCCGATAGATGCGCCGCAGTGGCGAGCCTGGTATAACCCGGAAATTCCGTTCAATGACTACGGCGTGCGCCTTGAAGCGACCTCTCCGGCGACGCGCGACGCGTTTCTCGGGTTACTGAGGGCCTGCACCAGCGAGCAGGGATTTCGCAAAGTGTCGCGCCTGATGGATGCCAACCATTTCCTTGGTGAGCTGTATGACCTGAATAACATCATGAACCGCTGGAGCTTCCATTTTATGCTGTTCGGCGAGCCTTCTGCGGATCGGCCCTGGGGGTGGAGTATCTACGGCCATCATGTCGCGTTTTGCTGCTTTATCGTCGGACGTCAGTTGACTATCGCCCCCACGTTTATGGGCGTGGAGCCAAACGTTATCGATCGCGGCGATGACAGTGACGCGACGTTGTTTAGCGACGAAGAGCGCTGCGGTCTGGCGTTAATGCAGGCGTTGACTCCGCGTCAGCAAAAACGAGCAACGATTTTCCAGCAGATGGAAGATCCGGCCATGCCGCCAGAGCGCTTTAACTTTGCCGATCAGCGCCACCTGGGCGGGGCGTTTCAGGATAACCGCATGATTCCTTATGAGGGAATTTGTGTGGCGGAGTTCAGTCCGGCGCAGCGCAAGATGTTAATGGCGACGATTGCCTGCTTCCTCGATTTTTTGCCCGATGCTCCGCGACAGCGGCGGCTGGCGTGCATTGAACAGCATCTTGAGGAAACCTGGTGGTGTTGGATTGGCGGCTGCGGCGATGACGATGTCTTTTATTACCGTATTCAAAGTCCGGTGGTGATGCTGGAGTTCGATCACCATAGCGGCATGTGGCTGACCAATGAGCAGCCGGCGCGTTTTCATATTCACACGATTACGCGGATTCCGAATGGCAATGATTACGGCAAGGCCTTATTGGCGCAAACGCGCAAATAAATCAGTTGGTTTTAATTTCTGTTGATATCACCCGTCGCGAACCCTGGGGCGTAGCGCGGGTGGGCGCATTGACGCGCCATTCTCTATGAGCCTGCCTGAACAGGCTCCGGGCGGTAAATAAAAAAATATCTCTGTCTCCTACAATGAGGTTATCTGGCAATGGAATTAAACTGTTCATTCAGAGTCTCAACGCTGGCGTTATTTCCGCTGGCGTTGATGTGCGGCAGTTGTTACGCAAATACGGTATCCACGGGTGGCGACTCTGATTCATTCAACGACTGGCTTTCGCAAGGGAATATTTACGGCGAAGTCAAAACTATGCATTTTTTTAAAGAATTTAACGGTACCGTCGCGGATAAACAAACGCACGCCTTTGGCGGTGATATTCAATATGTCAGCCCGGAACTTTATGGTTTTAGTTTTGGTGTCGCAGATTATGCTTCGTGGAATTTAGGCCTCAATCCCGATAACAGTGAAAAGACGGAAATTTATCTGCCGGCGGATAATATCAATGTTCTGGGCAAGGCCTATCTGCGCTATCGGGGCTATGGATTTAATTTGCAGGGGGGACGAATTGCGCTCGATACGCCTTTCGCCAACGGTGGCGAAGGTCGTACCATGATTCCTGCCTTATATGAGGGGTTTGGCGGCGATTACTCTTTGCTGGATAAGCAGCCGTTAAAGCTGTATGGCTACCGAATCTATCGTTTCAAACCCTTCAGTTCCGATACCTTTGGTAAGGGAGATACCGGGGCGCCCGAGGTCGATGATACGACGATTCCCTCGGTCGACAGCGATGGTTTCTCCACCTTCGGTCTGCGCTATGGCCAGCTGTACGATGCCCAGGCCGAGGCCTGGTATTATCACTTTGATAAACGTGCGCAGATGGCTTTTGTCGGCGGCGAACTGCCGGTACATGGGCTAAGCGTGGGACACTGGACGCCATTTTTCGGCGCACAGTATTTGCATGAATGGGATACATCGGATCAGTCCTGGCCGTATAAAAATATCGACACCGATCTTTATTCTGCGCGAGTGGGGATGCGCTCACGTAATCATAGTTTCTCGGTGATTGCCACTCATGTTCCCAGCAAGGACGGGGCGTTTTTAAATGGCGCCTATTTCGCGCCATATAATTTCGGTATTTATGACACCACGCCGATTGAGGCCGGGCAACCGCTGGCATCGATGATCACCAGCAATCAGCCCGGCGACGCGCTGGCGCTGCGCTATGTTTATCATAATCAAAACGCGCTGGCGGTATTAGGCTATACGCGTCTGAATTTAAAAGACTCCAGCGGGATTTATTATCCGATTGCCGCTAAGGATATTAATGCCGGATTTATGATATTGGGTTATAACCTGACTCCGCGATTACATGCTGAATTTGAATTTGACTATATTGACTCCCCGTCACCGGTAACCGGTGATTATCATGCGGAACGTCTACGCCTGGTTTATAAATTCGGCGCGATGATGCCGGACAGTGAATATTAATCGTGACGATATTGTCATTTTATGAGTATCAGGGTCTGCCGGCGGTAGATCCTGACTGGAGACAAATATGAGTAACAGAAAAAGTATTTACAGCGAGGCCTTTGTTCACGCCAATCCCGTGCCTGCCGCCTGTCGGATTGGCAATATGGTCTTTTCCGGTGTGATTTATGGCCGCGATCCGCAGACCCGGCAGGTACCGGACGATCTTGATGGCCAGTGCGCGCTGATGTTTGCCCATATCAAAACGCTGATTGAGGACGCCGGCGGGACGCTGGACAACATTGCCCGACTGACGCTGCTGATGGCGGACAGAAACGAACGCGAAACGGTGAACCGCCACTGGATCCGCTATTTCCCTGATCCGGCATCGCGTCCGGCCAGGTACGCCATCGATGCCAAACTGAGCGGCAATATTCGCATACAGTGTGATTTTATCGCCGTCCTTTAACCCACTTTTCGCGATCGTTTCTCCGCTTTCCCGCGCTTATTCCGTTGGCGAACAAAATTCAGGCCTGCGCCATCTCTTTAAGATATATTTAAAGTTTAGTTATGTTGCAGTGGATGATAAAG
Source organism: Klebsiella sp. YJ (assembly GCF_002108615.1). Lineage (NCBI taxonomy): Bacteria > Pseudomonadati > Pseudomonadota > Gammaproteobacteria > Enterobacterales > Enterobacteriaceae > Klebsiella > Klebsiella sp. YJ. Next base: position 77,488 of record NZ_MTEG01000023.1, on the reverse strand, counting down.
GAGTCGACGATGGAACAAACACAACGCTCCGGAAAAAAATCCGCCGGTAACGACAACGCGACGGCTGTCCCGCAGAATGCGGGTCAGTCCGGGCGTCGTGGGCGGGTATTCGATTACGGTGAGCTACGCGTGCTGCTCCTGGCGATGCTGTCTGAACAGCCGAGCCATGGGTACGAACTCATTCATGACATTAAAGAACGTTTTGGCGGGTTGTATAAGCCCAGCCCGGGGGTAATCTATCCGACCCTGACCTGGCTGTATGACCGCAACTATGCGGTTATCGATCTGGAAAAGGGCGGCCGCAAGCGCTACAGCATTACCGAAGAGGGCCGGGCATGGCTGACGGCTAATCAGGCGGTCATGGATATGCTCAAGTCGCGGGTCGCGCCGCAGGCTAACCGGGAATCGCCGGCGGTGCTGGTAGAAGCAATGGACCACCTGAAGCGGGCGCTGAGCCTGCGGCTGAAATATGAACCGCTGCCTGCCGGTATGGTCGTTAGCCTGGCGCAGGCGATTCATCTCGCCGCCGAACGCATTGAACATCTGCTGACCACGCCGGCTCCGGCAGAGGGCGTGCACACCAGTATCGCCTGCATCAGTACGCCCAATGCTTCGCGATTTATGCGCCGCCTGTGCAGCCATTTCCAACATCGCACGCCGGTTGTCAGCGATGAGCACAGCGGGCAGTTTCGACTGAGCATCGGTGAGGTCCGGCTGGATGTGCAGGATAACCTGTTGCAGGTTACGTTGAGCGCCACGGAAACCGACGATCTGGCTGAGATGGAAACCATCGTGGAGCGCCATCTGGCGGAAGCAGCGGTACGTGAAACGTTAGATATCCGCTGGCAGCGGACGTAAAAAAACCGGCAGAGGGCTGCCGGTTTATCGCTTTTGGCCCCGGTAATCTGACGTTTAGCGGGGCCGATTTCGTTAGTCGAGATGGAACATCCGTGCGGCGTTGCCGCCGAGAATATTGGCCTTATCTTCCGCTGAAATATCCAGACTCTGAATGGTGTCCACCCCCTGGAAGAACCAGTCCTTGCGAATCGGGTAGGAGCTACCGTAGAGAATATTTTTCCCGCCGATCACCTTCACCGCGGCCTCCAGCTGAGCTTTACCCCATTGCGGCGCGCCGGAAGTATCGAAGAAGATGTTGTTGCTTAACTGCGCGCGCAGATTGCCGGTGCCGGTCTGGAAACGGTCGACCGCATCGTTGAACTGATGCTGCGGCGGTACCAGCATATCGGCGAAGGCGTAAAACGCGCCGCCCAGCATGGAGTGGATAAAGCGCAGGTTCGGCAGCTCGTCAAACATGCCGCTGAACAACTCGCGTCCGACGGCGGTGGCCTGGTCGATGCAGCGCCCGAACTGGCGGCGCTGGTTGGTGTACGGCAGCACGGAGTTAAAATCCACCGGCAGCGGCGTATGGTGAACCACAACCGGAACTTCCAGCGAGTTCAGGTAGTTGAGGTAAGGGCGGAAGGCCGGATCGTCGAGATAGATCTGCCCGTAATGGGCGACAATCTGCGCGCCGCGGAAGCCGAGCTGATTCAGGCAGCGGTCGACTTCGCGCAGACACTCTTCGGTTCCCCACGGCGGAACGACCGCCAGCGCCGACATTTTTCCGCCGCTGCGCTTAACGTATTCGGCCATGCGGTCGTTGACCTTTTTGCAGGTCTCCAGATCCAGCCATTCCTGCCATACCGGAAGACGGAAAATGGCGTGGTCGACGCCGGCTTTTTCCATGTCTGCCAGCTGGCTTTCCAGCGTGTACTGACCTTCGGCGTAGTTGAGGTTCACATAGCCTTTCGGCTGTTCGATGATCAGCTGGCGCAGCGGTTTGCCTTCAATCTGCTCCACCCGGGTGTGGACCCCGTACTGTTTCGGCACGCAATCCAGAAATGCATTCAACAGTTTGGCGTCAGAGAACAGGTCGCCTGGCAGCCAGTGCATGTTGGCATCGATAATTTTACTCATGCGTTCTTTCCTTTTGTTTTTGGTGTCATGTTGGTTTGTGTGGGGCTATTTCTGTTCGGTGGCAAAAACGGACTTATATTTACCGGGCGCTACGCTCTCCTTATTTCCGGGAATCCGCATCCCGGCTTTGGCGTGGTATTCGCTGAAGATAGCCAGCGCCTCTTCGTGGGGGAAAATGGCCTCGATATCGTCGAACGGTTTCCCGCCGCTGCGCTCTTCGACAATCCGGCGCACCACCTCAGGGCCTTCGCCGCGTGAAGCCATCACCAGCCAGTTCACCTTCTCGCGTCGTTCTTCCTCGTAGGCCCGCAGCGCCGCGACCGGATCGGCCACTGTGCTGAGCTTCTCAGCCAGCACGCGGGCGTCGACAAAGGCCTGACAAACGCTGTTGCCGCCGCGCGGATACATGGCGTGCGCGGCGTCGCCCAACAGGGTGATACGGCCAAAAGACCACCGTTCGAGCGGATCGTGATCGATCAACGGGAAGAGATAGCATTCGCGGGCGCGGCGGATCATGTCGCTGACATCCAGGAAACCGAGCTGGCAATCATCGAAAACATGCTCAATCTCTTTGACGCCGGTTTCCTGATTCCAGTCCTCTTCGCTTTGCGGTTTTTCGGCCTGCTCAATCACCCAGTTGACCAGCTGATTTCCCTGGTCATCGACGTTGTCCTGGATGGGGTAGACGATCAGGGTGCCCTGACGAATCGGATCGCCGATGTGCAAAATCGAGCCGCCGGTTTTGATCGGCGGCATTACGGTGACGCCGCGATACAGCGTCAGGCCGGAAAAGTGACTACGCTGAGAGGCCGGGAGCAGCTGACTGCGCACCACGGAGCGAATGCCGTCAACGCCAACCATCACGTCGGCCCGTACCTGCTGCGGGGCCGCCGGGTTCAGGCTGTTATCAAACGTGACGGTTACCCCATGATCGTCCTGGCTGAAGCTCAGGCAGCGACAGCCGAGGGTGATGGCATCGGGACCCAAACGCTCCTGAACGGCACGGTAGAGCATCATTTGCAGATGACCGCGATGTACGAAGCGCTGGTCATGTTCATAGCCCATGTGACGGCCGCACTGTTCGGCGAAAATCTGCTGGCCGTAGCCGGTATAAAAAATAGATTCCTGCGCTTCGACGGAGATCTCGCAGAAGGCGTCGTACAGACCGAGTTCGGTCAGCTCTTTCACCGCGTAAGGTTTGATATCTACCCCGACGCCAAGAGGCTTAATTTCCTGAACGGCTTCGAATAAACGTGGTTTAAATCCCTGCTGGTGCAGTCGCAGGGCCGCAGCCAGCCCTGCCGGACCGGCACCAATAATGACGATATCCAACATAATGACTTCCTCAGATTGTTTTATCGGCAGGCCCGATGGCCTGTCATGCTTAGTTCACGGACGATTTGTTGATGCTGCGCCGTCCGGGGCGCGCTGTTCAACCGCCGGTTTATGGTTCGGATCCCGTAGCCAGACTGGAATGCCGACCAGACAGACCGCCAGCCCCGCCAGCACCAGCAGAGAGAGCGAGTGGCCGGTGTGGTTTTGCAATGCATGGAAAAACAGCGGCGGTCCAAGAAAGACGCCAATCAGCGTCAGTTGGGTGATCAGCCCGCTGGTGGCGCCGATGCTGTCACGAGAGGGAGCGACGATCGGAGCCAGCGCCCACATTCCCACCAGCAATCCGCTGCCGAAGGTGAAGATCCACGACGCAACAAGTGACGGCCACAGCCCTATTTGCAGGCTAAAAATAACCAGCGCGGGAATCCCGGTGAGGACGATGCCTGAGGCCCCGATCCATGTCGCCCTGACGCCGCGGTTGAGCAGGGCGCCCACCATCAGACAGCCAATGCCGTTACAGACCATCGCCACCACGTTCCAGCGCGAAACCACCAGCGCATCCACGCCGTAGCTTTTTGCCAGCCACGGGGCGAGGGTGGTGATGACGCCGGTTTGCAGAAAGGCATCGGCGCCGAAGGAGATACCCAGCAGCCACGGTAGCGGGCTTTTCAGCACGTCACGCAGGCCACGGGTGCGGGAGAACATGACTTTTTCCTCCGCGCTCCGCCGCGGCAGGCACAGCTGCGCCAGTACCACCAGCAGCAGAGTCAATACGGAGTGGGCGAGGAATGCCGCCCGCCAGTCGGCAAAGTGGTCGGCGAGACCGGCCGAAAGGAACGGCAGCAAAAAACTGGCGGGAACAAAGGTCGACCACAGCGCCATCGCCATCGTGCGCTGCTTACCGGTGGTGATGCGAATAAGCAGGGTGACGGCGGCGACGGCCGTCAGAACATAGCCCACGCCGGTAATGGCGCGGCAGATGAGCAGTAGCTTAAAGGTTGGCGCGGCAATCACCAGCAGATCGCCAGAGACGATGATTATCGCGCCAATCAGCAGCACCACCCGATCGCCGATGCGGTCGACGGTATATCCGGCCAGCAGCGCGCCGAGGGCAACCATCAACGAAGGGAGTGACATCACCAGTCCCACCTGGCCGTGGCCGGTGATATGAAAATCTCTGGCAATGGCCCCCAGTTCGGTAACCGCTTCACTGACGGTCATCGCCGCCATGACGCCAAGGGCGTAGGTCACCAGAATTCTGAGGTAAGCATTTTGTAAAAATGTAGCCACAATCGTACTCCTGAATGCTGTTAAATTTGCTCGCGGACCGTAGCCGGTACCGGGAGCGATGAGGTACAGCGCGTAACGATGTGCAATATCAGGCGTCATTCGCCATGGCCAGGAAGCGTTCCAGGTCCGGCGGATCGACCCGCAGCGCGGGCGGCTGCGGCGTCACGCCGACGAAGGGGGTGGCTTCGGTAAACCACTTATTTTGTGCCGGCAGCCCCCACTGATCGGCCCGTTTCGGATCGGCAAGATCCCAACCGACGGCAGGTTCGGGATCGATATGCTGGTAATGGGTGTTGAACAATTCGATGCGATGACCGTCCGGATCGCGGAAATAGATAAACAGCGCGCCGCTGATGCCGTGGCGTCCGGGGCCTCGTTCCAGCTGTGGCGCATAGCCCAGGGCTCCGGCGACATCGCAGGCGCGAATCATGTCGTTAGTATCCGGGATGGTATAGGCGAAGTGGTGCAGACGCGGACCGACGCCGTTTGTAAAAACGATATCGTGAGGATTGCCTTTGCGCTGCATCCACACGCCCCACAGCTGCTCTTCTCCGTCCAGTTCAGACCAGGTGTATTCACTGGTGCGAAATCCCAGCCGCTGATAGAAGTCAAAAGCGGTGCGCACGTTACTGGCCTGCAGCTGGTAATGATCGAGACGCTGAGCGCAGGCGCCGCGATAGCGATGGTACTGTTTAAACATTCTTTCGCGCGGTTCCATGGTCGCGCAGAACTCCAGCGGCACGCCGATGCTGTCGCTGACGTGCAGCGTCAGACCCTGCCAGGGGACCTCCACCAGTTCGGCGTTCGCTCCCTGGGCGGCGAAATAATCCCGTGCCCGTTTGACGTCGTCTTCACTGTGGACCCGCATACCGATGCGTGCGCAGCCAGGCTGTGCGCTTTTACGTAGCACCAGACTGTGGTGACCGCGCTCTTCCAGACCTCGCAGCCAGACGGTGGAGGCATCTTCGTCGCTGACGATCAGACCCACCAGTTCGCGATAGAAATGTTTGCTTGCCTCGAGGTCCCGTACGTTCAGGACGACATGGCTGGCCCGGGTCACGTTAAAAGGAGGCTGGCCGACTATCTCATTGATTTGTTGCATTGTAGGGTTCTCTCTTTCAGTCATCGCTACAGGTATCGGATACGTGGCGGCTCTGCGGCCGCCTGTTCTGATCATGACAAAGCTCAATTGAGATATATCTTTTATCACGATATATCGTGTTATGGAGTGATAGTAGATGAGCGGAAAAAATTCGCTATGCCGCGATGATGAAAATGTGATCTGTTGCGCGAATGTTAACCATTGTCATTTTCGTGTTAAAAATAACGACAGGCGACGCCGTCTGATAATTTTTTGTTTTATAGGGGATTTTCCTAATCCACCGCCGAAAGGCGCCTCACCATCTATACTCTGGGTTCGACATACCAACAGGAGCGATTACATGGCAATCCATAAGAAAGGTCAGGCGCACTGGGAAGGCGATCTCAAAAGCGGTAAGGGGACGGTTTCGACGGAGAGCGGGGCGCTGAGCCAGCAGCCCTACGGTTTCAATACCCGTTTTGAAGGGGTGAAGGGCACCAACCCGGAAGAGCTGATCGGCGCCGCCCACGCCGCCTGCTTTTCCATGGCGCTGTCGCTGATGCTCAGCGAAGAGGGCTACACGGCAACGTCGATTGATACGGTGGCCGTTGTCACTCTGGACAAATCCGGCGGCGGGTTTGCGATCACCAAAGTGGCATTGCAGAGTCAGATTGTGCTTCCGGGCATCGATACCGATGTCTTTGACGGCATCATTCAGAAAGCCAAAGCCGGCTGCCCGGTTTCGCAGGTGTTAAAAGCCGATATTAGCCTCGATTATCAGCTTAATCCTTGATCGTCCGGTGCCCGTTAACGACGGGCACTCCCATCCGCCGTTTATAGCGATAAAGTCACCTCTGGCACATGAGTCCGGCGCCGAATAATGGTATGTTTTGCTGTCACGGACAGAATCAGGCACAGCAATGACCCGCATACGTGGAATGATAGAAGCTCAGGTACTGGGCTTAACCGGCATGGCGCTGAAAGAGATCGACTTTGAACATCCGAAAGGGGAGCCGGGACTGTTTGGCCCGCAGTCAGCCATCTGGCAGGTGCATGGCGATTTCACCTCGATGCTCTGCGGCGGCGTGAGCGCGCTGCTCTTGCAGATGCTGCATCCGCTGGCACTGGCTGGCGTCTGGGACCACTCCAACTTCCGTGAAGATATCTTTGGCCGCCTGCGGCGCACCAGCCAGTTTATTTCCGCCACCACCTTTGGCACCACCGTCGACGCCGAGCGCCTGATTGCCAAAGTGCAGGGGATTCACTTACGGGTCAGCGGGCAGGATAAGGACGGCACGCCTTATGCGGCCAGCGATCCGGAGCTGCTCACCTGGGTTCACGTGGCCGAATGCAGCAGCTTTATGGCTTCACATCTGCGCTATAAGCGCACGGTAGTGACTCAGGCCCGTCAGGAACAATATTTCCACGAGGCGGGGGAGATCGCCCGTCGTCTGGGGGCGCGGGATATCCCCGTAACCCCGCAGCAGATTGCGGAGTATTTACACGATATGCGCCCGCGTCTGCGCTGCGATGACCGCACGCGGGAGGTGGCGACCGTGCTGCTGACGACCCGTTTACCGGGTCGGTTGAGCCGGCCCGTCGGGCATCTGATGATGCGCGCCGGGATTGATCTGCTGCCGCCCTGGGCGCAAGCGATGCTGTCTCTGTCGCTGAGCCCTCTACAACGGCATACCGCCCGTCTGGCGGTCCACGGCGTGGCGAGAGTGCTGCGCGCTTCGGTGCGCAACGGCGCCTATCATTGCGCGATGCGGCGGATGGCGGCCAATTAACCCACGGCGACGCTGGTCGGAAACCGTCCCGGCCATTATTCAGCGCGAAAATACCCACTCCGCTTATATTTCCAGCCTGCTTATCGACGCCATATCGATTAATTTTTTCTATTTCTTGACATTCCCTCATTATTTATAGGTTATATGCAGCAACGGCGCAGCGTTAAATCCGCCGCGCGTTTTCATTTTCGCAAATAGGGTGGGACTCCATGCAGATTAATGAACCTCAGGCTATAACCTTACCGCTGCCGCGCACGGCGATTTTTATCGTCGCCACGGTTGCGCGCTCGGCGGAAAGTCTCGCGCGGGTTCGCGACTGGTGCGATGATTTTGCCGCCGTGGTACGCTCGGTCGGTACCCGCATGCCCCAGGCCGGGTTGTCCTGTATCTGCGGTTTCGGCGCCGATATCTGGCCTCAGCTGTTTGGTCAGCCGGTGCCGAAGCAGCTGCATCCGTTTCGCAGCGTCGGCAGCGGCGAACGCGTGGCCGTCTCAACGCCGGGCGATCTGCTACTGCACATCCGTTCAGACGATATGGGGCTAAGCTTCGAGCTGGCCGCGCAGCTGATGGAAAAACTGGGCAGCGCGGTGACGGTAGTGGATGAAGTCCACGGCTTTCGCTATTTCGACCGACGCGCGATGATTGGCTTCGTCGACGGCAGCGAGAACCCGCAGGGGCGGGCGGCGGCGGATTTCACCCTCATCGGCGATGAAGATGCCGATTTTTCTGGCGGCAGCTATGTGATTGTTCAGAAGTATTTGCATGATATGGCCGGCTGGAACGCCCTGACCGTCGAGCAGCAGGAGCGCATTATCGGCCGCAAAAAAATGAGCAACATTGAACTGGACGCCGACGTTAAACCCTCCTGTTCGCACAGCTCGTTAACCACGCTTGAGGAGAACGGCGAGGAGGTGAAAATCCTGCGTGACAATATGCCGTTCGGTAAGCCCGGGATGGGGGAGTTTGGTACCTATTTTATCGGCTACGCCCGTTCGCCAGCGCCGATTGAACAGATGCTGGAAAACATGTTTGTCGGCCGCCCGGCTGGCAATTACGACCGTCTGCTCGACTACAGCCGCCCGGTGACCGGTAGCCTGTTCTTTGTCCCGTCGGCCACGCTGATGGCGTCGTTATCCTCCCGCAGCGGCAATCAGTCACGGCAGTAACAGAATAACCCTGCTGAAATTCGGGGAAAGCAATTTCCCCGCACTTTATTTCATCTTATTTCATCGCCGCGCCCGGCTGGCATATTGCCTGATAAATAAAAAGGGAACATAATTCCGCGGCCATTATTTCATCGCTAATTAATGGTCAATAGCAACCGCATTGTCGCGCGTATGTCCAATAAAATAATCCACTCGGTTAATAGATATTCTCTATATCCTGAATAGTTCGAGTTGCAGGAAAGCGGCAAGTGAGAGCAGCCCAGGTAAGTGACTGGGATGATCGAATGCAGCCACCGCACAAGCAGTTTGAAATATGACGGGTATATAACCAGAATGGGCGTTCAGGAAGTAATACCATGATCATCCGGCCAGAACAACACTGGTTCCTTCGTCTGTTTGACTGGCACGGCTCCGTGCTGTCAAAAATCATTTTTCGACTGCTGCTTAACGTCCTGATGTCGATTGTCGCCATCATCAGCTATCAATGGTATGAGCAGCTGGGTATCCATCTCACCGTGGCGCCCTTTAGTTTACTGGGGATAGCCATCGCGATTTTCCTCGGTTTTCGCAACAGCGCCAGCTACAACCGCTTTGTCGAAGCCCGTAATCTCTGGGGGACGGTACTGATTGCCGAGCGCACCTTGATGCGTCAGCTGAAAAATATTCTTCCGACGGAGCACCAAACGCATCAAAAAATCGCCAGCTACCTGATTGCTTTTAGCTGGAGCCTGAAACATCAGTTACGTAAAACCCATCCCGGGGATGACCTTAACCGGCTGCTGCCCCCCGATACCGTCGCGGAGATCCTCGGCAGCTCGATGCCGACCAACCGTATCCTGCTGTTGGTCGGCCATGAACTGGGCCAGCTGCGCGAAGCGGGGAAGGTGAGCGATATTACCTATGGGCTGATGGACAATAAGCTCGACGAGCTGGCCCACGTGTTGGGCGGATGTGAACGCCTGGCCAGCACGCCGGTACCGTTTGCATACACCTTGATTCTGCAGCGCACGGTCTATCTGTTCTGCACCTTGCTGCCTTTTGCGCTGGTCGGCGATCTGCACTACATGACGCCGTTTGTGTCGGTCTTTATCTCGTACACGTTTCTCTCGTGGGATTCTTTGGCGGAAGAGCTGGAAGATCCGTTTGGTACCGCGGCGAACGATTTGCCCCTCAACGCCATGTGCAACACCATCGAACGCAACCTGCTGGATATGACCGGACAGCACCCGCTGCCGGAAACGCTGCAGCCTGACCGCTACTACAATCTGACCTGATGATTCTCTCTGCGTAACTGTTAAATAAGTTAAATCTAACGCGTGATAGATAACATTGATTATACAGTTCCGATCCTGATTGTTATGCTTTCGTTAACAAAAAACGTCCGCCGCGGCTTTCTCCGGCGGACGAACTTTTTCACGTTGCGGATCGCCCGGATAAGGTGATTTGGCATGTCGTTCTCGCTTATCGACGGCGCATTCTGGAGTAGATATGAATATGAAAAGACGCTCAGTACCTGGCGTGCATCCTTATGATGGCCCTGCCGGCGGCTGGGGCGCATTGAAAGCAACGGCCATCGCCGTGCGGACACAAATGGATGCCCTGGAAGCGCCCGTCACTCTGCTGCGCACCAATCAGCCTGACGGCTTTGATTGCCCCGGCTGCGCCTGGCCGGATAAAGAGCACAAATCCACCTTCCAGTTTTGCGAAAATGGCGCCAAAGCGGTGACCTGGGAAGCAACCAGCAAACGCGTTACGCCGAAATTTCTGGCGGCGAACACGGTCACCTCGCTGCTGGCCAAAAGCGACTTTGAGCTCGAAGGCTACGGTCGGTTAACCCATCCGCTGGTCTACGATCGCGCCAGCGACACGCTGCGCCCGACCAGCTGGGAAAGCGCTTTTGCGCGTATCGGCGAAGTGGTCAGCGGCATGCAGCCGGACGAGGTCGAGTTCTATACTTCCGGGCGCGCCTCCAACGAAGCGGCGTGGCTGTTCCAGCTGTTTGCCCGTGAACTGGGCACCAACAATTTCCCGGACTGTTCCAATATGTGCCATGAATCGACCAGCGTCGGGCTGCCGCAGTCGATCGGCATCGGGAAGGGAACGGTGTCGCTGGATGATTTTGACAAAACCGAGCTGGTGATTTCCATCGGCCATAATCCGGGAACCAACCACCCGCGTATGATGGGGACGCTGCACGAACTGGCTCGTCGTGGCGTACCGATTATCGTGTTTAACCCTTTGAAAGAGCGGGCGCTGGAGCGTTTTGCCGACCCGCAGAATGTTATCGAGATGGCGACCTTGCGCTCGACGAATATCGCCTCCACCTATTTTCAGGTGAAGGCCGGCGGCGATGCGGCGGCGCTGAAAGGCATTGCCAAAGCGCTGCTTCAGATGGAAGAAGAGCAGGGTGACGTTCTCGATCGCCCATTTATTAACGAGCATACGCAGAACTTCCCGGCGTTTGCCGACGATTTGCAGAAGACCTCCTGGCAAGATATCGAACGCGAATCTGGTCTTACCCGCGCTGACCTGCAGCGGGTTGCCGAGGCTTACGCCAAATCGAATGCCACGATCGTGACCTATGGTATGGGGATCACCCAGCATAATAAGGGGACGTCAAATGTGCGGCTGATCGCCGACCTGCTGCTGATGCGCGGGAATATCGGCAAACCCGGCGCCGGGATCTGTCCGCTGCGCGGTCACTCCAACGTCCAGGGCAACCGCACCGTCGGGATTACCGAGAAGCCGGGCGCTGCCTTCCTGGCGAAGCTGCAGGAGGTGTTTGGTTTCGCGCCGCCGCAGAAACATGGCCATGATGCGGTAAAAGCGCTGCAGGCGATGATCGAGGGCAAATCGAAGGCTCTGCTGTGTCTTGGTGGTAACTTTGCGGTCGCGATGCCCGACCCTGAGCGCGCGTTCCCGGCGATGCGCGGGCTGGATCTCAGCGTGCACGTCGGGACGAAACTCAACCGCTCGCATTTGCTGGTGGCAAAAGAGACGTTTATTCTGCCGTGTCTGGGCCGCACCGAGCTGGATCTGCAGGAGAGCGGGCGGCAGTCGATCACCGTGGAAGATTCCATGTCGATGGTGCACGCCTCGTCAGGGAAACTGAAGCCGGCCTCGCCGCTGCTGCGTTCAGAACCGGCGATTGTCGCCGGAATGGCGATGGCGACCCTGGCCAACACTAAAGTCGACTGGCTCTCACTGGTGGCGGATTACGACCGTATCCGCGATCTGATCGAACGCACCGTTCCCGGTTTTGATAACTACAACGCGCGTATTCGTCACCCGGGCGGTTTTCGCATGCCGTTGCCGCCGACGGAGCGCATCTGGCCAACGCCAACCGGTAAAGCCATGTTCTCGGTGTTCCACGGCGTACATGAGAACGTTCATGTTGCGGGCGAGGAGGTGCTGCGGCTGGTCACCCTGCGCAGCCACGATCAATACAACACCACCATCTATGCCATGGATGACCGCTACCGCGGTATTTTTGGCCGTCGCGACGTGCTGTTTATGAACGAGCAGGATATGGCCAGTCAGGGATTCGAGCACGGTGACCGGGTGGATATCACCACCGCGCTGCCGGACAGCAACCTGCGTCTGCAGGATATTACGCTGGTGGCCTACAACATCGCGCCAGGCACCGTTGGCGCCTATTATCCGGAAGCCAATGTCCTGGTTCCGCTGGACTACATTGACGAAGAGAGCGGCACGCCTTCTTATAAATCCGTGCCGATTCGCCTGACCCTGCGCTCGAAAGAGATTCTGCCGGTCTCCGGCCTGCGCTAATCTGCCCGCGCCCGCTGCCGGCCTCAGCGCCGGCAGCGAACTTTCGCTATTCTGGCGTCAGTACCAGCTTGATGCCAAGGCCGACGAAACCGGCGGCAAAAGCGACCCGCAGCCCCTGCAACACCCTGGGACGGGTCAGCACATAGCCGCGCATCGCGGCCGCGCAGGCGCCGTACAACATAAAGACCAGAAGCGTCATCAGCATAAAAATCCCGCTCAGCGTCAGCATCGCTTGCGCCGGGGAGGCGACATCGCTGCGGATAAACTGCGGCAGAAAGGCGAAAAAAAAGAGCGGCAGTTTCGGGTTGAGAAGGTTAATCAGCACGGCATGGGTGATGATTTTCAGCGGTGAACCGGCCTCATCACGGCGCTCTGGCGTTAGCGCGCCCCGTTGAGCAAATGTGGTCCATGCCATGTACAGCAGCCAGGCCACACCGAGATATTTGATCGCGCCGAAGAGTTCCGGGGTGCGGTGGAGCAGCGCCGCCAGGCCGGTGACGGCAGCAAGCAGATGCGGAATGATACCAAGGGTACAGCCGAAAGCGGCCGCGAAGCTCCTGCTTCTTCCGGCACTGAGGCCGGTGGCGATGGTGTAGAGCGTCCCGGTGCCGGGGGCGAGCACAACCAGCAAAGAGGTCAGTAGAAATTCAGGGCTGATGAACGACATGGCGGTGTTCCTGTGAGAGAAATCGGTCGCACTGAGTATTTCGCCACACCGCGGGCGCGTCTTGAATAAAATTGCAGGGGAGGTTAGCGGACGGAGTGATAGCTGCCCGGGGTGGTGCCGAACTGTTTTTGAAAGGCGCGCGTCAGATGGCTTTGATCGGCGAAGCCAGCCATCTGTGCGGCGTCGGCGGGGGCATGCCCGGCGCTTAACAGCCGACGCGCCAGCCGTACCCGGGACTGTACCAGATAGGCATGCGGAGTAATGCCGGTTTCGCGGGCAAAGCCGCGGATCAGCTGAAAACGACTCATGCCGCACAGCGCCGCGAGCATGTCGAGGGAGGTTTTTTCCTCCGGCGCATCGTCAAGATACTCTTTGGCCCGCGCGATGGTTGGGGAATAACGTACTGGCGCCGTCCGCACGAGACGATGGCAGCCGGTTGCCCGCAACAGACAGAGCAGCAGCACCTCTTCAAGCGCCGTCTCATCGCCCGTGCGGGCGGTGATTTCAGCGAACAGTCGCTGCATAAGCAGGCGCAGCGGCGGGTCATCGACCACCGGGCGCAGCAGAATATCCTCACTTTTGACCTCGCCCTGAAATTCATCGGCGACGAGCTGCGGATCGAGGTAGAGCATCTGCCAGCTGCGGGGACCGTTCAGCGGTACGCCATCGTGCATTTCTCCCGGGTTGACCATAATGATCTGCCCGGCCGAGGCGTCAACCTGGCCAAGATGGCTCCACGAGCGCTGGGCGCCGCGCGTGAAAATACCAAGGCCAAACTGCTCGTGGGCATGGCGTGAGAAGTGCTGTTCGGTCAGCAACGACATGGCCTCGAGGCCGGGGAGAGGCAAGTGATGCTGCTGGACGTGATGGATGCGGGGCGCCATGTGCTCCTCCCGAAGGGGTTCTGTGCGAGTGTAGTCCGGCGATCGTCATTTCCGCAAGCGCCGCACCGGCTTGTATTTGTCCGATGCTGAACGTAACATTTAACTAACATATTTTTTGACCGGGCGAGGGGTGTCTGCATCGCGCCGGCGTTCGCCTATAGCGAATGGCAACACACTGGATTAACCATGGATATTAAACAGCTCAAATACCTGATCGCACTCGATCAAACGCGTCATTTTGGCCAGGCCGCGGCGCTGTGCCATATCACTCAGCCGACGCTTTCGATGCGCATCCGCAATCTGGAAGAGGAGCTCAATCTTGTTCTGATTCAGCGCGGGCAGCGGTTTGAGGGGTTTACCGCCGAAGGCGAACGCATTCTGGCCTGGGCTCGGGCGCTGCTGGCGGCTCATGACGGGCTGGAGGCGGAAGCGGCGATTTGTCGCGGCCAGATGGTGGGGCAACTGCGGGTAGGGATGGTGCCGCTGGCAAGCCTTAACCCGATGCAGCTGATTAAACCGCTGGCCGGGAAGTACCCGGAGCTGCAGTTTAGCCTGCTTTCTCTCACCTCGGAGCAGATTATCGATGGCGTCAGCCGTAATCAGCTCGATCTGGGCATCTGCTACCTTCACCACGTCGATAGCCAGCTTTTCAACGTTAAGCGGCTGCCGGCAACGCGAATGGGGTTGCTGCATGATAAACGCCATTTTCAGTTTGCCGAAGGTACGCCGGACTGGGAAACGCTGGCCGCATTACCGCTTGGTTTTCTCACCAAAGGAATGCATTACCGTGAATCCATTGAGATGAGTTTTAAGAGCAAAGGGTTAACGCCGAAATATGTTTTTGAGAGCGATTCGACCTTCCAGATTATCCAGGCGGTGCAGGCAGGAATTTGCTGCGCCATTATGCCGCTTAACAATGGTCTGGAGGCGTTAAGCGACAATCTGGAGATTATTCCCATCGCCGAAACCGAAGTGGAGTCAATGCTGGCGCTGATCATGCGCAACCAGCAGCCGGTCTCGTCGCTGGCGGAAAAATGTTTTGCCGATGCGCAGGTGATTTTTAATTAACCGGGTCGGGGGATGGGAAGGCGTTACTGGGTCTCAATAGCGTATTCTTTTTGCAGAAAACGGCTTACTGCGCTGAGCGATGACGATTGACCGCCATGTCGGACGGCGCCGCCGAAATAACCCGGCGGCGCAGAGGACAGTCAGATATTTTCCAGCTCGATACCGCGGGTTTTCGGGCCGTAAATACCCACCGAGAGCATCACCATCAGCATGCTGGCCACGATAAAGCTAATTACCCCCGGGGTGCCGGCGTATTGTAAAATCAGGCCGATCAGAATGCTGGTGAGCGCCGTTGACAGGCGGCTGAAGGAGTAGCAAAAGCCCACGGCTCTGGCGCGAATCCGGGTCGGGAAGATTTCCGCCTGGTAGGCGTGATAGCTGATGGTCAACCAGGCGTTGGACCAGGTAATCATAAACCCGCAGACAACCAGCATCACCGGGTTATTCTGCAGCGCAAACAGGGTGCCGAACACCACCGTCATCAGCGCGGAGAGCACGATCTGCCACTTATTCTCAAACCGGTGGACAAAGCGGGTGCAGAACAAGCAGCCCAGCGGGTAGGCGAGAGTGATAAAAAAGGCGTACAGCAGACTGTGGGTAATGCTTGCGCCCTGGCCGGAGAGCAGCGCCGGCAGCCAGTTGCCGAAGCCGAAAAAACCGATCGCCTGGAAGAAGTTCATCACCATCAGCATGATGGTCCGTCTGCGGTATTCCGGCGCCCAGATCTCTTTAAAGGTGCCGCTTTTACGCTGCGCTTCCCGGGTGTCCGGGACATGCTGCGGCGAAGGCGTGACGCCACAGCGCCGCTCCATCTCACACATCACCGCGTGCGCATCCGCATGGCGACCTTTCACCTCCAGCCAGCGGGCCGATTCCGGCAGTTTTTTGCGAATCACCCAAATGATCAGCGAACACAGCGCGCCAAAGATAATCACCCAGCGCCAGCCGGTCAGGCCGAACAGCGTCGTCGGGACCAGCATCCATGACATCAGCGCCACGGCGGGAACCGAGAGAAACTGGATAAAAAAGGCAAAGGCGAACGCTTTGTTGCGCAGATGGGTCGGGACCCATTCGCTCAGATAGGTGTCGATGGTCACCAGTTCAATTCCCAGCCCAATACCGACCAGAAAGCGGCACAAGATGACCCCTTCGGCGCTGTTCTGGAAAGCCATCAGCAGTGAAAATGCGCCATACCAGGCCAGCGCAAACATAAAGGTCAATCGGCGGCCCAGCTTGTCCGCCAGCGGCGCCAGCAGACTGGCGCCGATAAACAATCCGAAGAAGGTGGCCGAGGCAAATGAGGCCTGATCGGAGATGCCAAAAATGCCCTGTTGGTCGGTATGGAAAATATGTTCTGCCAGCAGTCCGGTACTGATATAACCGGTTTGAAAAAGATCGTAGAGCTCAAAGAAGCCGCCCAGCGCCAGCAAAGTAATAAACGACCACAGGCCGACAGAGGCAGGCAGGGCATCGATGCGGCGGGTTAAGCTGGCGTGGGGTTGTTCTGCGGGTGCAAAGGGCGCATCCCCCAGAACCTGGGTGGTAGACATATTATTATTTTCCTCAGATGAAATGTTTGCCTGCTAATGTTATTGGATTGTTAATGGTTTTAAATTTTTAATTCCTCTTCCTGTCGGTTTTCTACAGGTAAAAATATCGTGCTTAAGTCATAGACATGAGGAACTCACTGCTTTCTGCGCCAGGCCGCCGACGGATTTGAAGTAAACAACCAGGCACGCTCTTCATGAATGGGTGAAAGGAGGGGCTGGCGAAGCTGCTAAGGGGGACGCTTAGCGTGGCGGTGGGGACGGCAATCATGAAGTAAGAACGTATAAAATGGCCCCGGCGTATAGCGGGGCCATTGTGACTGGCTCCGGCCGCTATTTTTCCTGCGGGGGGAGCGCCTGCAAAATCCGCCTGGCCTCCGGTTCACTCAGCGAATAAGCAAAAAAGCGCTGATAAAAGTCGCGGGTGACGGCGATCATATCGACATCGGCAAAGCGCTGCGGCTGAAGCTGTTTTGCCGCCCATTGAATCTGCAGCGCGCTTTCGCTGCCGTAGCGATCCCACGGAAAAACGCCCGCCGGGTTTTGTAGCACCCGGCCTTGTTTAACCGCCCGCAGCGCTGAGAACAGTTCACCATAAGCCGAGTGCTGCAGGTCACCGCACCCCGCACCGAGGATAATGACGTCCGGCTGCCAGGCCAGCACTTTCTCCGCAGAGATCTCCTGCATATTGCCGCTGATGCCCTGCGCCGCGTTACGTCCTCCCGCCAGCTGGATCCAGGTATCGATCAGCGTATGGCTGCCGTCAACCTTCAGCGGCTTCAGCGATTGGATATGCAGCACCCGCGGGCGTTCCGCGTCGGTGAGCGCGGCGTTTCGCTGGCCGACGCGCGCAATGACCTGTTGCAGGTACTGGTTATACGCCTGGGCGCGGGCCCGCGCCTGCGGCGTAGCGATAACCTCTGCGGTGGTTTCCACCGCGCGGGCCAGCGACGGATAGTCGCTAAAACGCATCTCCATCACCGGCAGACCGGCCTGGCGATAGGCATCGGCATCGCCGTCTCCCTGAGCGACAAAGACCACCTGAGCGCCGCGCGCCAGCAGCGCTTCGCTGGTAAAGTGCGGGCCGCGGCCGATCAGCGCGTGATTCAGCCGCGGATCGAGGCGGAACATCCACGGGCGGCTGTCCGGGCGGTTGACCGTCGCCACGATATCGCCGCCGGCCCCGAGGGTCATCAGCAGCGAGTGGTGGGCGAACCATCCTTCAGCCACCCGCGTTACCGTGTCCGGTAGGGTGACGCGATGTCCGGCGTCATCGGTGACCTGGCGGTCGGCCAGCGCCGGAATGGCGAGGCAAAGCGTAAGTAAGCCAGCGGCAATCTTGTTCATCATCGTCCTCAGAAATCAAACTGCACCGAGGCAGTCGCTTCGCGCGGTGCCCCCAGCTGCGCACTGGCGTACCCGGCGCCGGTGTAACCGGTCAGCGCGCCAGGAACGACGTTGCTCCAGTAGCGGCGGTTAGTGACGTTAGTCACTGCTAACCTAAATGTGGTATCGGTGCCAAACAGCCGGGTGCGGTAGTTGCTGCCGATATCCACCGTGGTATAGCTGCCCACCCAGCTATCGTTGGCGTTATCGGTCGGGCGACGACCGACGTAGCGAAGCGTACCGTTAACATCAAGCCCAGGGAGCGGATCGATGCTGTAAATCGCCAGCATACTGGCGGTGAAGCGCGGCAGACCGACTACCTGCTTATCGTCAGCATCGGCGCTCGAAGTGTTGTGCAAACGCGGGTCGAGCCAGCTGCCGCCGCCGAACAGACGCAGGTTCGGGGTGACGTGACCATCGGCCATCAGCTCCAGCCCGCGGTTTTTCTGCGTTCCGTCCTGGGCAAAATCACCGCTGGCATTGGTATAGGCGAACGGGCGTTCGGCCTGGAACAACGCCGCGGTAAGCAGCAGATCCTTATGCGGGGCGTATTTCGCGCCGACCTCCACCTGATGGCTGCGGTAGGGGTCAAGGACCTCGCCGGCGTTATTGGCTCCGGCAGGCGCGGTATCTCCCTGCTGCATACTATTGGCCCAGGTCGTATAGAGCGTCACATTCTCCACCGGTTTGTACATCAGGCTGGCGGAACCGCTGGCCCCCCGATCGTCATGATTGCTGCTACGACTGCCGGTTTTGCTGTAGTTGTCTACGGTAAACAGATTTTCGCTACCGGAGAGCAGCAGGCTCCACCGGGGATTAAAGGTCAGCGTATCGCTCAGCAGAAAGACGTGCTGCGTGGTGGTGGCGGAATGGTAACGGTCGGTAAAATCCGGATAGGCGGGGCGGGCGTAATCCGGGCTCTCCTCCAGCGAAGAACTGCCCAGCGTTTGCGTACCGCCATTGCGTGGGTTGTTGTTTTTCCACACGAAACCGCGCATGCCAACCGCCAGATCATGCTGTAACCAGCCGCTATCAACGCTGCCGGTGAGGTTAACCAGGTAGCTGTTGATGGTAAATCGGCTGGCGGCGGAGTTGGCGGTCGTGGTGGCGTAATGACCTTGATTATCGGTCAGCGTATTGGTGACGGTGGTCGATTCACGGTCGGCTATCTGGCGCAGCACGCCGACGTCCAGCAGCCAGTTACCGTCAAAATCATGCTTAATATGCAGGCTGCCGGTGGTGGTGGTGTCGTCGTTGCCGGCGTAGTACTGACCATATTGGCTTTTAGTGGGATCCAGCGGCGACGGGAAATGGGTCCCTTTTGCCAGAGCGAACGAGCCGGGCAGCCCTTTTTGATAGAAGTGGTAGTAGCTGAAGTTGCTCTCCAGCACCGTCTGGTCGGTCAGCTGGAAGTCGAGCGCCAGACCGGCATACTGGTTGCGCTGACGGCTACCGTGGGTATAGCTGCTGCCGTCCTGATCCAACAGATTGAGGCGATATTTTACTCTGTCGGCCGCGTCAAGCGGGCCGCTGAGGTCCAGTGCGGCATTCGCGCCGGACGCAGTCCCGCCGCCAACGGTCACCCTGCGTAGCGGCACATCGGTAGGCCGTTTCGAGACCAGGTTAAACATGCCCGCCGGGTTTGCCGGGCCGTATAGCGCGCCGGCCATACCGTTCAGTACCTCAATGCGTTGAAACTGTTCAGCGGGATACTCGGTGGTCGACACCACGTTCAGGCCATCAATCATGCTGTTCTGCACCACGCTGCCCTGCATACCGCGGGTTTGCGGACGAACGCCGTCGCCCTGGACGGAGGGCAGATAGCGGTAGACATCTTTGACGCTGCTGGCCTGTACCTGGCGGGTCAGAGAGTCGGAGAGCGTCTGCACGGACCACGGAACGTTAATCAACTTCTGCTTGCCGAGGTTGCCTGCCGTAGCCTGCTGTTCCGCAGCAGGCGTGACATCATCAAGGGATTGGGTATGCGGTTCTGCGGTGACAACCATGGTTTCTGCTGCATATACAGGCATCGCCGGCAGAATGGGAGAACAGGGAATCATCCCGGTTAATAAAACGAGTTTATATGAGCGCATTAATTTTTAGTTCAGACGGATGAAAGTGGAATGAGGCGGGGAAAATCTCGTCTCTGTCTGAAGGGTACGGTTTTTATTTGTATGACAAAAAGATAAAAAACATCGCTGTATATGTCAATATATAACGATGTTTTTTGTACGTCGGCACCGTCAACCTGGTACGGAATCAACCACACTATCCATCTGTTTTTGCTGGTTATAATGTGTTTGTATACCCCGGAAGAGAACAATGGTTTTTTTTCA
Source organism: Klebsiella sp. YJ (assembly GCF_002108615.1). Classification (NCBI taxonomy): domain Bacteria; kingdom Pseudomonadati; phylum Pseudomonadota; class Gammaproteobacteria; order Enterobacterales; family Enterobacteriaceae; genus Klebsiella; species Klebsiella sp. YJ. Next base: position 57,172 of record NZ_MTEG01000023.1, on the reverse strand, counting down.
GGTCCGGGGGAGGCATACAGCCTTTGTGCTGCAGATAAGCTTGTTATTGTCGTTCAGTGAAGGTGTAATTGGTGAGAATTCCTCATCTTTTTTCCGGGGCAGCTGCGCCGGTGACACCACGAAGAGCGAAAATGACGCAAGGAATGACCGAATTTAGTTTTGCCTCGTTTATGGCACAGCGGGCCGAGGCGCTGGCGTTGACCCTCGATGCGGACCAGCAGACGCTGATTACTCAACTGGACGCGCTGGGGCACGGGCTGGCCGCAGGCAAGGCCACGCGTGGTAAAGGGCTGTACGTCTGGGGGCGTACCGGGCGCGGCAAAAGTTTTATTATCGATCATTTCTTTGCCAGCCTGCCGCTGGCGGAAAAGCGCCGGGTGCATTTCCACTATTTCTTTCGCGAACTGCATCAGCGGCTGAACGCGCAGCCAACGCCAACCCTGCCCGAGGTGCTGGTACAGATGACCGACGGCTGCCGGCTATTGTGTTTTGATGAGTTTCATCTGCACGATCCGGGCGACGCCATGTTGGTGAAAGCGCTGCTTACGCTGCTGTTTCAACGCGGTATCATTCTGTTGGCTACCTCCAACTACCCCCCGGATCAATTACTGGCTAACCCGCTGTATCACGACCGTTTTGTGCCGTCGATTGCGCTGATAAAACAGCACATGACGGTAGCGGCGCTCAATGGTGAAGAGGATTACCGGGCGCGCCATGCGCCGGCGGAAAATCCATTCTGCCGCGGGAGGTTTCTGGTGCAACCCTCTGCCCAAACCCGTCAGCGACTTGAACTGCCGGATCCCTGCGCCACTGCGCAGCCGCTGCAGGTGGGCTATCGTACGCTACACGCCGCCTCCGCGCCGACGCATTTGTTGCATTTCACCTTTAGCCAGCTGTGCATGGCGGCAACGTCGGTAATGGATTATCTGGCGCTCTGTGAACAGCATGAGCGCTGGCTGCTGGATGCGGTTCCGCCTTTGCGTCAGGCAGGCCCGGCGGCCCAGCAGCGCTTTATTAATCTGGTGGATGTGCTGTATGAAAAGCAGTGTCAGCTGATCGTAGTGGCCGCCTGCGGACTGGGCGAACTGGTGGCGGATGTCGAACAGGAAGATATTCAGCGTACCTACAGCCGGTTATTACAGCTGCGACAAACATGAGAGGGGAAGGGGAAAAGCCCCGGCGGACATAGCGCCCGCCGGGGAGGGAGATTACAGATCGTAACGGTCGAGGTTCATCACCTTGGTCCAGGCCGCGACAAAGTCTTTAACCAGTTTCTCCTGAGCATCCTGGCAGGCGTACACTTCCGCCAGCGCCCGCAGTACTGAGTTCGAACCGAAGACCAGGTCGGCGCGGGTGGCGGTGTACTTGCTCTCACCGCTCTGACGATCGCGGCCTTCGAACAGTTCGCCCTGCTCGTCGGTGGCGTTCCAGACGGTGGCCATGCTGAGTAAGTTGACGAAGAAGTCATTGCTCAGGACGCCGACGTGGTCGGTGAAGACCCCGTGCTGGCTGCCATCATAGTTGGCGCCCAGCACCCGCAGGCCGCCCACCAGCACGGTCATTTCCGGCGCGGTCAGCGTCAGCTGCTGAGCTTTATCCAGCAGCAGCGTTTCTGTCGAGACGCCACCTTCGATCCGGCGATAGTTACGGAAACCATCCGCCAGCGGTTCCAGCAGATCGAAAGACTCGATATCCGTCTGATCCTGACGGGCATCCACCCGGCCCGGCGCGAACGGTACGCTGACCTGCACACCGGCAGCCGCAGCGGCCTGTTCGACACCCACGACGCCCGCCAGCACGATGATATCGGCCAGCGATGCTTTACCCGAGGCTTTCTGAATGGCCTGCAGCGTCGGCAGCACTTTTGCAGCCACGGCGTTCACCGGCCACGATTTCTGCGGCTCCAGCGCCAGACGCGCGCCGTTAGCTCCGCCGCGTTTGTCTCCGCCGCGGAAGGTGGAGGCAGAAGCCCAGGCCACCGACACCAGTTCGCTGACCGACAGCCCGGCATCGGCGATAGCGGTCTTCAGGGTCGCAATATCCGCCGGCGTTGGGTTGTGGATGGCGGCCGGTAACGGATCTTGCCAGATCAGGTCTTCTTTCGGCACTTCCGGCCCGAGGTAGCGTGATTTTGGCCCCATATCGCGGTGGATCAGTTTGAACCAGGCGCGGGCAAAGGCTTCATTAAAGGCCTGCGGATCGTTGAGGAAGCGACGGGAAATCTTGCCGAATTCCGGGTCGAAGCGCAGCGTCAGGTCGGTTACCAGCATGGTCGGCTTGCGTTTTTTCTCCGGATCGAACGGATCGGGGATCAGGTCCGGGGCATCTTTGGCTTCAAACTGAATGGCGCCAGCCGGGCTGCGGGTCTGGACCCATTCGTATTTGAACAGGTTCTCGAAGAAGTAGTTGCTCCACTGGGTCGGGGTCTGTGTCCAGACCACTTCCAGACCTGAGGTGATCGCATCGGGACCGGCTCCGCTGCCGTAGCTGTTCGCCCAGCCGAGGCCCTGCGCTTCAATCGGCGCGGCTTCAGGTTCTGCGCCGACGTGAGTGGTTACCGCTGCGCCGTGCGTTTTACCGAGGGTATGGCCGCCGGCGATCAGCGCGACGATCTCTTCATCGTTCATGGCCATGTTGCCGAAGGTGGCACGAATGGCAGCGGCAGCGGAGAGCGGGTCGCCGCTGGCGTTCGGGCCTTCCGGGTTAACGTAGATCAGACCCATTTCGGTGGCACCCAGCGGCTGTTGCGCCAGGCTTTCCGGGTGACGATGTTCGAGCCAGGCTTTTTCATGGCCCCAGTCAACGTCCAGATCCGGTTCCCAGACATCTTCACGACCGGCGCCGAAGCCGAAGGTGCGGAAACCGGCGTTTTCCAGCGCGACGTTACCGGCCAGCATATAGAGGTCAGCCCAGGAGATTTTCTGGCCGTATTTTTGTTTTATCGGCCACAGCAGGCGACGGGCTTTATCGAGGCTGACGTTATCCGGCCAGGAGTTCAGCGGCGCAAAGCGCTGCTGTCCACGGCCTGCGCCACCGCGACCGTCAACGGTACGATAGGTGCCTGCACCGTGCCAGGCCATACGAATAAACAGCCCGATGTAGCTGCCCCAGTCTGCCGGCCACCACTCTTGTGAATCGGTCAGCAGCGCTCTCAGGTCTGCCTTCAGCGCGGCATAGTCGAGTTTTTTGAACTCTTCGCGGTAGTTAAAGTCTTCGCCGAGGGGATTTGAGCGGTTGGAATGCTGGTTCAGCAGATCCACGCGAAGTTGATTAGGCCACCAGTCGCGGTTGGCGGTGCCGCCACCGGCACTTTGGACGGGCTTCCCTGCGTGAAAAGGGCACTTCCCGGCGGATGCGTTGTTAGATGAATCGTTAGACGTGCTCATATCAGGCTCCGTTTGCTTTTGTGAATGCCATTACGATATACACTGCAACCAATAAGTGATACTTGAAAGAATCTACGGAATTAATAGTTATATCCTTTTAACAACAAGCGATAAAGAAATCCATGAAATAAATGTGGATTAAAGCCAAAATACGTAAAGCCGCTTACGTACGTTGCCGTTTGCTAATCAGTATAGGACACTGTAGCGAGGCCTCTGGCGATAAAATAAGCGGTTGCAAAAAAAGCTAAGCAGGTGAATTCTGGTCATTTACTGGCTACCGTCGCGACGACGATAAATAAGATTATCGCGGTTAAGATCCTCCGTTTATATAACCCGGCGGTGCTCGCAGAATGTGCCCGGCGTCTGTTTTCGCGCCGAGTGCGCTTTATTACGTGTGGGCAGGTTGTCTGCACCAAATTTATGCATTGCCCCAAAACCACTCCCCATTGTGGTGTGACGTCCCGTGACCACTATCTATCTTACTGAATTTAAAAGAACAATTTTCTGGCATGCCCTTTGCAAACAATAAACCAGAAGGCAGCGCAACAGACAATCAAGATGATCCAATAGCTGGCTAGGGTTCCGGTTCACGCAGGTGAATGTCTGGTCCGAGAGCTGGCGACCTCTGCGAGGTTACACGGCGGGACAAAAGCCCGGGAGACAGCAGCACCGTCAGGTGTCGCGCTGCTCCTGTTTTTGTGCCAACCAGAGGTTCATAATGAAGACATCCCGTGTCATCCGCTCACTCATGCTGTCGCTGGCGCTACTGGCCAGTTTCCCTTCCTTTGCCGCCGTAAAAAAAGAGTTCAACGTCTGCTGGACGATCTATGCCGGCTGGATGCCCTGGGGCGCCATCAGCAACGAAAAAATCATTGATAAATGGGCCGCGAAATACGGCATCAAAATCAATATCGTCCAGCTCAACGACTATATCGAGTCGATTAATCAGTACACCGCGGGTCAGTTTGATGGCTGCACCATGACCAACATGGACGCGCTGACGATCCCCGCCGCGGGCGGCGTCGATACCACTGCGCTGATTACCGGCAGCTATTCCGACGGCAACGACGGCGTGGTGCTCAAAGGCAGCGCTAAAACGTTGGCCGATCTGAAAGGCATGTCGGTCTATCTCCCTGAGCTGTCGGTTTCGCACTATCTGCTGGTCCGTGGCCTGGAGAAGGCCGGTCTGCAGGAGAAAGATGTCAAAGTGGTGAATACCTCCGATGCCGATATCGTTTCCGCTTTTGGCACCAGCAGCGTCCGCGCCGCCGTAGCATGGAACCCGCAGCTGTCGGCGATTAAAAAGACCCCGCAGACCAGCGAAGTCTTTAGCTCAGCGCAGGTTCCCGGCGAGCTTATCGACATGATGGTGGTCAACACGCAAACCCTGAAAGATAACCCCGCGCTGGGTAAAGCCCTGACCGGCGCATGGTTTGAAATGATGGCCAAAATGCAGGCCGGAGACGCCCAGGCGCTGAGCGCCATGGCGGCAGATTCCGGCACCGACCTTGCGGGCTACCAGGCGCAGCTGAAAACGACCCACCTGTTCTGGACCGCCGCCGAGACGCTGACGTTCATCTCCAGCCCGGAGCTGGCAAAAACCATGCAGCGCGTGGCGCAGTTTTCGTTTGATAAAGGGCTGTTAGGTGAAGGCGCGGAAAGCGCCGACTTCATTGGCATGCGCTTCCCCGGCAACGTCACAGTGGGTGATAACGCAAATACCCGACTGCGCTTTGACGATAGCTTCCTGAAAATGGCCGCCGCCGGCCAGCTGTAATCATTGATGACGGGAGTGAACGCCATGCGCCAAATTAACCGCCATCCCCAGCAGGGCATGCGGCTGATGCTATTACTGCTGCCCTTTGTATTGCTGATCGCCGCCTGGTTTATCGGCTCCGCTATTCGCCTTGAAGCTAATCCCCAGGACAAGCTGTTGCCCGGCCTGTCGCAGATGGCGGCGGCCATCGAACGGATGGCGTTTACGCCGGACAAACGCAGCGGCGAATACCTGCTGTGGGGCGACACCCTGATCAGCCTGACGCGCCTGCTCATCGGGCTGGCGGTGTCCGCGCTGATTGGCCTGAGCATCGGGATCGTGGCCGGCGTATTTCCGGTTTATCGCGCGGCGCTGTCGCCGTTAATGACCGTGGTCTCGATGGTGCCGCCGCTGGCGATCCTGCCGGTGCTGTTTATCGTCTTCGGTCTCGATGAACTCTCTAAGGTGATGCTGATCGTGATTGGCATCACGCCGATGCTGGCGCGCGACCTTGAACAGCGGGCGCGGGAAATCCCGGCGGAACTGTTTATCAAAGCGCAAACCCTCGGCGCCAATAGCTGGACGGTGGTCCTGCGGGTGGTCCTGCCTCAGCTGCTGTCCCGCCTGCTTACCTCGCTGCGTTTGCTGCTGGGATCGGCGTGGCTGTTTCTGATTTCGGCGGAGGCTATTTCCGCCACCGCCGGGCTGGGCTACCGCATTTTCCTCGTCCGGCGCTACATGGCGATGGATGTGATAATCCCCTATGTCATCTGGATAACCCTGCTGGCCTGGCTGATGGATCTGGGGCTGCGTCAGCTGCATAAAGTCTGCTTCCCGTGGGCCGAAGGAGGCCGGACATGAGTTTTATCCGCATCAACAATATCTGGCAGGAGTACGGCGACCATGTGGTGCTGGAGCGCATTAACTTAGCGGTCAAAGAAGGGGAGTTTTGTTCCATGGTCGGGGCCTCCGGCTGCGGGAAATCCACCTTCTTGCGCCTGCTGCTGGGGCAGGAGAAACCGACCCGGGGCACGATTACGCTCGACGGTCAGCCGCTGGCTCCCGAGCCGGACCGCAGCCGCGGCGTGGTATTCCAACGTTATTCGGTCTTCCCGCACCTGAGCGTGCTGGATAACGTGACCGTCGGTCTGGAGCTGCCGTCTTCGCCGTGCTTTGGCCGTCTGTTCGGTGCCCGCAAGCGCGCTGCCCGCGAACAGGCGGCGCAGATGCTGGACAAAGTGGGGCTCGCCCACGCCCTTGACCGCTATCCGGCACAACTGTCCGGCGGGATGCAGCAGCGGCTGGCGATCGCTCAGGCCTTTGTGATGCAGCCGCGGGTTCTGCTGCTCGACGAGCCTTTCGGCGCGCTCGATCCCGGTATCCGCAAAGATATGCACGCCCTGCTGCTTCAGCTATGGAGCGAAACGCGAATGACGGTCTTTATGGTCACCCACGATTTGGCCGAAGGATTCAATCTCGGCACCCGTCTGCTGGTCTTCGATAAGGTACGCCACGACCCGCAGGCCCCCAACGCCTATGGCGCGCGCATTACCTACGATATTCCGCTTAATGAGACCCGGATGTCGCAGATGCTCGGCACCGGCACCGGCACCGATAACAATGTCTATGCCTTAAGGAGATAGCCCGATGACAGCGCTTTTTCATACCTCCCCAGCTCTGCGCGAAGAATTTTTGCCGGGCGGGGGCCATACCTCGTTCATTTTACGCCGTGGGCAGATCCTGCGTCTGACCGATATCGACGGCGGTGCAAACGTCAGCATGATGATGCTCAACCCGCACGAGAAAAGCGAGCGCCTGAACCTGCCGGATACCCTCAAGGGACAGCACACCGCGCGGCTGACGGCCGGACACTGTTTCTATTCCGATATGGGGCGGGTGCTGGCTGGCATCATCGCCGATAGCTGCGGCTGGCACGATCCGTTCGGCGGTGTGCTCAATGCGCAAGAGACGGAAGAAAAATATGGCGCGGGCCGCTACCAGGAGCTGCGCAACACCTTCCATCGCAATGGCGCCGATAATCTGCTGGTCGAAATGGGGAAATGGGATCTTGGCCTCGAGGATCTGCTGATGGTGGTCAACTTCTTCAGCAAAGTCACCGTCGACAGCGCAGGGCGCTTTCAGTTTTGTGCGGGCCATTCCACCCCGGGTAACTACGTCGAACTGTTTGCGCCGATGGACGTACTGATGGTTCTGACCGCGCTGCCGCATCCGATGAACCCGTCGGGCGACTATGCCCCCCGTCCGGTCCAGCTGAGCTGGTATCAGGCCGACGATGAGCAGGCGGCGGTCGAATCGCTGTTTACCCGCGATGAAAACCAGCGCGCCTTCACCAACACCCACCTGTTCGCCCTTTGAGGAGCCCGAGATGAGCCTTGTGACCAGTACCCGTAACCCCGCCGATGCCGTCTATCGCCACGTGATTCCTGCGGGCGAACCCTGGCTGTTCGAAATCAAAACGGGGCAGACCCTGCGCCTGCTCGATCTTGAAGGCAATCAGGCTGTCGACACCCTGTTTTATTGTGCTGACAACCCGCGCGAACGTTACGATCCTCAGCGTACGCTGCGCCGCCAGGGCAATGCCTACCTGACGACCGGCAGCGTGCTGTACTCCAACCTCGGAAATCCGCTGTTGACCATCGTGGCCGATACCTGTGGACGCCACGATACCCTCGGCGGGGCCTGCGCGCAGGAGAGCAACACCGTGCGCTATGCGCTGGATAAACGCTACATGCACAGCTGTCGGGACAATTTTCTCTGCGCCTGTCTGCATGACGGTCGGCTGCATAAGCGCGATATTGGCGCCAATATCAACTTTTTTATGAACGTCCCGGTGACCGAAGCCGGCGGCCTGACCTTTGAAGACGGGATCTCTGGCGCCGGGAAGTACGTCGAGCTGCGCGCGGAGCGCAACGTTATCGTCCTGATCTCCAACTGCCCACAGCTGAATAACCCCTGCAACGGCTGGAATCCGACTCCGGCGGAGGTACTGGTATGGAACTGACCCGTTGGCAGCGCTGGCGCCTGCTGGCCTGGCGTCTGTTTGCCGTTCGCGCCGACCGCCTGTTAAGCACACCATCGCGCAAGCCCTGAACGCCTGCGCGCCTCGGGGACGGCCCCGGGGACGTCGAATTTTTTTGCGGGACGACCCGCCACGACGTGAGTCCCTTGTATGTTCAAAACCTTACTGATTGCTAACCGCGGCGCCATCGCCTGTCGAATTCTGCGCACCCTGCGCGCGATGCAGGTGAAGGGCGTGGCGGTCTATTCCGACGCGGATCTCAGCAGCCTGCATATTCGCGAAGCCGATGAGGCAATCGGCCTCGGCGACGGCCCGGCGGCGCAAACTTACCTGGTGACGGAAAAAATCATCGCCGCTGCCTTAAAAAGCGGGGCCGAAGCTATTCATCCCGGCTACGGTTTCTTATCGGAAAACGCTGCCTTCGCCGAGGCTTGTGAAGCTGCCGGGCTGGCGTTTGTCGGCCCGACTCCCGCTCAGCTACGCACGTTTGGCCTTAAGCACACCGCCCGGGCGCTGGCCAAAGCGCAGGGCGTGCCGCTGCTGGAGGGGACCGGTCTGCTGGCCGACAGCGGCGAAGCGTGTCGGGCGGCGGACACCATCGGCTACCCGGTGATGTTAAAAAGCACCGCCGGGGGCGGCGGTATCGGGATGCGCGTCTGTCGCGACGCCCGCGAGCTGTCGGACGCCTTTGAGACCGTACAGCGGCTGGGGCAGAATAACTTTAGCGATGCGGGCGTGTTTATCGAAAAATACATTGAACGCGCGCGCCATCTGGAAGTGCAGATATTCGGCGACGGGCAGGGCGAGGTCATCGCCCTTGGGGTGCGCGACTGCTCAATACAGCGTCGGAACCAGAAAGTGCTGGAAGAAACTCCGGCGCCGAACCTACCGGCGGGGATGGCGGATGCGCTGTGCGCGGCGGCGGTCGCGCTGGGCAAAGCGGTCAGCTATCGCAGCGCCGGGACGGTCGAATTTGTCTATGACAGCGCGGCGCAGCGTTTCTATTTTCTCGAGGTCAATACCCGTCTGCAGGTTGAGCACGGCGTCACCGAGCAGGTGTGGGGCGTCGACCTGGTACGCTGGATGGTGGCGCTGGCGGCCGGGGATTTACCGCCGCTCACTGCGCTGCTGGCCGACCTGACACCACGGGGCCACGCTATCCAGGCGCGTATTTATGCCGAAGATCCGGGCCGTCAGTTTCAGCCTTCGCCAGGTTTGCTGACCGAGGTGGTCTTTCCGCCGGCGGACGGCGAAACGCTTCGTATCGACCGTTGGGTGGAGGCCGGCTGCGACGTGCCGCCCTTTTTTGACCCGATGCTGGCTAAAATGATCGCCTGGCGGCCAACCCGCGACGAGGCGATCGCTGAACTGACCCAGGCGCTGGCGAACACCCGCCTGTATGGCGTGGAAACTAACCGCATCTACCTCCAGCAGATTCTGGCCTTTGAACCCTTTGTACAGGGTGAGCCCTGGACCCGTTGCCTGGAACAGCTGAGCTATCGGGCCGCAACCGTCGAGGTGCTCAGCGCCGGGACGCTGACCAGCGTCCAGGATTATCCCGGACGGCTGGGCTATTGGGCGGTGGGCGTCCCGCCGTCAGGGCCGATGGACGATCGGGCGCTGCGCCTCGGCAACCGGCTGCTGGATAACCCGCCGGGAGAAGCGGCGCTGGAAATTACCCTCAGCGGGCCAGCGCTGAAGTTTCATTGTGCAGCCCTGGCGGTGGTGAGCGGCGCCGGCGTTCCGGTTACCCTTGACGGTATCGCGCAAGAGATGAACCGTGTATTCCGTATCCCGGCCGGGGCGACGCTGAAAATCGGCGCCATCGAAGGGGCGGGGGTCAGGAGCTACCTCTGTCTGCGCGGCGGCATTCAGGTGCCGGATTATCTGGGCAGCAAAAGTACCTTTACGCTTGGACAGTTTGGCGGCCATGGCGGACGCGCGTTGCGCAGCGGGGATGTTCTGCATCTGGCGCCAGACGGCAGGGGGGACACCGGCGCCGCGCTGCCTGCTGTGCTGGTACCGCCGCTGGCGGAAGTGCGTACCCTGCGGGTGATTTACGGCCCGCACGGCGCGCCGGAATTTTTTGCCGCGGACTACATTGATACGTTTTTTGCCACCGACTGGGAGGTGCATTTCAACTCCAGCCGTACCGGCGTGCGGCTGATAGGTCCTAAACCGCTGTGGGCCCGCGAGAGCGGCGGCGACGCGGGGCTGCATCCGTCGAATATTCACGATAACCCTTATGCCGTCGGCGCGGTTGATTTTACCGGCGATATGCCGGTTATTCTTGGCCCGGACGGCCCGAGCCTCGGCGGTTTCGTCTGCCCGGTGACGGTGATTGAAGCCGATCTCTGGCAGCTGGGGCAACTGAAAGCCGGCGACAAGGTGCGTTTTGTTGCCGTGGATCTGTCTACGGCCCGTCGACTGGCGGCAGGCTACCGGGATGAGCTGGCGACGCTTGAGGCGATGCCTGTTGCGTGGCAGCCCGCGCCGTTAACTTCCCCCGTGGTGATGAGCTGCGCAGAAGCAGATAAGCGTCTGGTGGCCCGTCTTTCCGGCGATACCCATCTGCTGCTGGAAGCGGGAGAGGCGGAGCTCGATCTGGTGCTGCGTTTTCGCATTCATGCTCTGATGCAGGCGCTGGAGAGCCGCTCCCGACCGGGGGTAATTGACCTGACGCCGGGTATTCGTTCTTTGCAAATTCATTTCCAGCCGGAAACCCTGACGCTTGACGCGCTGTTGAGTTGGGTGAGCGTGGAGTGGGCGGCGGTGTGCGTCAGCGACGATCTGCAGGTTCCGACCCGGGTGGTACATCTACCGCTGTCGTGGGACGACCCGGCCTGCCGCACGGCTATCGATAAATACATGACGACCGTGCGGCGCGACGCGCCATGGTGCCCGAGCAACCTCGAATTTATCCGCCGGATTAACGACTTACCGGACGAACAGGCGGTATGGCAGACGGTGTTCGACGCCAGCTATCTGGTGATGGGGCTGGGCGATGTCTATCTTGGCGCGCCGGTGGCGACGCCGCTCGATCCGCGTCATCGACTGGTGACCACCAAATACAATCCGGCGCGTACCTGGACGGCGGAAAACTCGGTGGGGATCGGCGGAGCCTATCTGTGCGTCTATGGTATGGAAGGTCCCGGGGGCTACCAGTTTGTCGGCCGTACGTTGCAGATGTGGAATCGCTATCACGAGGTCGCCGACTTCGCCGGTAAACCCTGGCTGCTGCGCGTCTTCGACCAGCTGCGTTTCTACCCGGTTTCTGCCGATGAACTGCAACAGATCCGCCGCGATTTCCCGCTTGGCCGCTATCCGCTGCGCATTGAGCACAGTACCCTGCGGCTGGCGGAGTACCAGCAGTTTCTGCAGCGGGAAGCGGTAAGTATCGACGCTTTTCGCCAGCATCAGCAGCGCGCCTTCAATGAGGAACGCGAGCGCTGGATAGCCAGCGGCCAGGCGCATTTCGATAGCCAGGAGGTAGCGGCTGACGCGGGTGACGAGGCGCCGCTGCAGCGCGGACAGCAGGGCGTGGAGAGTCCGATCTCCGGCAATCTGTGGCAAGTGCAGGCCGCCGCGGGGAGTCATGTTCGCGCCGGCGACGTTCTGGTGGTGCTGGAGTCAATGAAAATGGAGATCCCGCTGTTGGCGCCGTGCGACGGCGTGGTGCAACAGATGAATGTTCAGCCGGGGGCGTCGGTACGCGCCGGGCAACGTGTGGCGGTGATCCTGGAGGAGAACGTATGAGTCAGCCAACCTTTGATTTACGCCTTGCGACCCTCGCAGAGGCTTACCGCCGCGGCGAATTGACCCCGCGGGCGCTGCTGGCCGATCTCCGCCAGAAGGCGCAGGCGCTGAATCCGGAGTATCAGCTGTTTATTCATATACTGACGGCGGAGGAGCAGGAGCCCTGGCTGGCGGCGCTGGATACGGTTGCGCCGGAGACGCTACCGCTGTACGGCGTGCCGTTCGCCATCAAAGATAATATCGATCTTGCGGGCATTGCCACCACCGCTGCCTGTCCGGCCTTTGCCCGCACCGCGACTGAGGATGCCACTGTCGTGGCCCAGCTGATTGCCCTCGGCGCTATTCCGGTCGGCAAAACCAATCTCGATCAGTTTGCCACCGGCCTGAACGGAACGCGTTCGCCCTACGGCCGCTGTCGTAACGCTTATCATGCGGATTATCCTTCCGGCGGATCCAGCGCCGGTTCAGCGCTGGCTGTGGCGCTCGGGGTGGCCAGCTTCGCCCTCGGAACGGACACCGCCGGCAGCGGACGAGTCCCGGCTTCACTGAATAACCTGATGGGGCTGAAGGCCAGCAAGGGGCTGATCTCTACCGCCGGGGTGGTGCCGGCCTGTCGGACCCTCGACTGTACGACATTCTTTACCGCCACCGCCGATGAGGCCAGCCGGCTGCTGGCCCTGACCGCACGGCCGGATCCGCGAGATGCCTACAGTCGCCGCAACCCGCAGTGGAACAGCCGTCAGGCCTTCGGCGTCCCGACGCCGGGATTTCGCTTCGGCGTGCCGCAGACGCTGAATTTCCTTGGCTGTGCGCAGAGCGAGGCGCTGTTTATGCAGGCCAAAGCGCGGCTCATTGCCCTTGGCGGCGTACCGGTCAACCTCGATATGACGCCGTTTCTTGCCGCCGCGCGCCTGCTGTACGACGGCCCGTGGGTGGCGGAACGGTATGCGGTGGTGGGCGCGCTAATCGAGCAGCAGCCGGAGGCGGTATTGCCGGTGATTCGCGACGTGCTGGCGAAAGCGCCGGGTACCGACGCGGTGGCGACCTTCAGGGCAATGTACCAGCTGCAGGCGTATAAGGCGCAGTGTGACGCGATCCTTGAAACGCTGGATTGCGTCCTGACCCCGACCTGTCCGCGTCCGGTAACGCTGGCTGAACTGGAGGCCGAGCCGGTGCAGCGCAATGCCGATCTCGGCTACTACACCAACTTTATGAACCTGCTGGATTATGCGGCGGTGAATGTGCCGGTCGGTTTTCTGGCAAACGGTTTGCCCTCCGGCGTCACCCTGTTCGGGCGGGCCTTCACCGACCAGTACCTTCTCGGAGTGGCCGACGCTTTCCAGCGCGTGCAGCCACTACCGCTGGTTGGCGGGAGCCAGCTGGACGCTGCCTTGCCTGCGGCCACCGGCAGCCACGATCGCATGCCGCTGGTGGTCTGCGGCGCCCATCTTGACGGCCTGGCGTTGAACGGGCAACTGCGGGAGCGGGGCGGGCGTCTGCTGACGGCCATGCACAGCGCCCCGCGCTATCGGCTGTATGCGCTGGCCGACGGGTGCCGTCCGGGGATGGTGCGTGACGAAAACGACGGCGCGGCCATCGCCGTGGAGGTCTGGGAGCTGCCTTCGTCTGAGCTGGGCTCACTGCTGGCAGCCATTCCCGCACCGCTGGGGCTAGGCAAAGTCGAACTGTCCGACGGACGCTGGTTGAGCGGTTTTATCTGCGAAGGATACGGTCTGCAGGGTGCCACCGACATTACCGCCTACGGAGGCTGGCGGGCCTGGCTGACCCGCGGTTGACCCCAGGGCCTCTGTCTTCAGCGGACAGAGGCCATTTTGTGACAATGTCACACCCGTTTCATCCCCTGGTGGGGGCTAGCGCCTGTCTGGCATCTAACATGCTGAAACATTTCTGCTAAATCATTAGCAACCTTTCTGTAGGGCTGGCGCCTCGATAACGCTATTCTGCTGCGCTTTTTCTTTTTTTCGCCCTTTATTCAAACTCAAGTGAATTGCCGCTAATGACCCTATTGAGAGATGAAATTCGCGATCACTCAGCGGAAGAGATGCTGTTTATTCGTCGTGCCGCGATCGCGTTTCTACTGGTGGTGGTCTGCTTTGGCGTGCTGATTTTTAACCTCTACCGTTTACAGGTTAAGCAGCACGATTTCTATCAGACCCGATCGAATCAGAATGACATTAAAATGCTGCCTATCGCGCCAGACCGTGGGCTTATTTTCGATCGCAACGGTATCCCGCTGGTACAGAACATCACCCTCTACCGCCTGCAGGTGATCCCGAGCAAAATTGCCGATATGACCGCGTTGCTGAACGCATTGACCCCGATAGTGGATTTGACCCCCGATGATATCGCCAGTTTCCGCGATGATATGCACCACAACGGTCGCTACAAGCAGGTGACCCTGAAGTCGGCCCTGAGCGATGTTGAAGTGGCACGCTTTGCGGTGAACGAGTTTCGTTTTCCAGGCGTAACGGTGGAGAGCTACCAGCAGCGCGACTACCCCTACGGTGCCCAGCTGGCGCACGTGGTCGGCTATGTATCGAAAATCAACGACAGCGACCTGCAACGGCTGGCCAAAAACGGCGAGGCGGAGAACTATGCCGCCGACCATAATATCGGCAAGCAGGGTATTGAAGGCTATTACGAAAAAGAGCTCCACGGCACCACCGGCTATCAGGAGGTGGAAGTCGATAACCATGGTCGCGTGGTGCGTTTGCTGAAAGAGGTGCCGCCGGTGGCCGGGAAGGATATCTACCTGACGCTGGATCTGCACCTGCAGCAGTACATTGAAGGGGTGCTGAAGGGGCAGCGTGCGGCGGTGGTGGCGGTCGATCCGCGCGACGGCGGGGTGCTGGCGATGGTCTCCAGTCCCAGCTATGACCCGAATCCGTTTGTGAAAGGGATTGGCTATAAGGCCTACCGTTCTCTGCTCGATAACCCGGACCGCCCGCTGATTAACCGCGTGACCCAGGGGCTCTATCCGCCGGCATCGACGGTGAAACCCTATATGGCGCTGTCGGCACTTTCCGCTGGCGTGATTACCCCTACCACGACCTTTTTCGGTGCGCCGACCTGGACGCTACCCGGTACCCAGCGCCGCTACCGCGACTGGCTGAAAACCGGGCATGGGATGCTGAACGTGACCAAGGCGATTGAGGAGTCGGCCGACACCTTCTTCTATCAGGTGGCCTTTGAAATGGGCATTGACCGCATTCACAGCTGGTTGAGCAAGTTTGGCTACGGGCAGTTGACCGGGATTGATTTGAATGAAGAGTATGCCGGGGTGTTGCCGAGCCGCGAGTGGAAGCAGAAGGTACATAAAAAGCCGTGGTATCAGGGGGACACCATTTCGGTCGGGATCGGCCAGGGCTACTGGATCGCTACGCCTGTCCAGATGGTGAAGGCGCTGACGACACTGCTCAACAACGGCAAGGTAAAAAATCCCCATCTGCTCTATTCCATGAAGCGCGGCAATAAGGTTGAGCGCTATCAGCCGCCGAACAATACGCCGCAGGTGGGCGATCCGAAATCGCCGTACTGGGGCATCGTGCGCAACGGGATGTACGGTATGGCTAACTTGCCTAACGGCACCGGTTATAAACTGTTTCATACCGCGCCGTATCAGATTGCCGCGAAGTCCGGTACTTCGCAGGTCTTCAGTCTGAAGGAGAATCAGACCTACAATGCGAAGATGATCCCGGTCAGATTACGCGATCATATCTTCTATACCTTGTTTGCTCCGTATCAGCATCCAAAGGTGGCGATGGCGCTGATTCTGGAAAACGGCGGCGGCGACGGCGTTGTCGCCGGGCCAACGGCGCGCGCTATCCTTGACCACATCTTTGATCCGGCCAACGCGCCTGATATTGCGCAAGGGGCTGAAGCCAGCGTTCCGCAGATAGACAGCGCCGACGCGCAGTAGAGCAGGAGAGTATCGCCCGGCGTTGTGCTGGCCGGGCGAGGTTTACTTTTGCACTTCTTTGCTTTGCAGCGCTTATTCCCGCAGGGTGTCACTCATAGAGATTGGTTATTTGTCGAAACAGCCGCCTTTCTCCATAGTGAAAGGACTGTAGAAAGCATCGAAGGGTAACGGGCTATGGCGTTGAGAAACAAACTTCTTATTGTGCAGACCGGCGCGCCGCCGGCGGAAATTGAGGCCGAACATGGCGATCTTCCGCGGTGGTTTGGTCGGCTGCTTGCGCCCTGGCGTCAGCAGATCGCCACCGTGCGTGTCTATGCGGGGGAAACGCTGCCCGCTCCGGATAGCCAGACCGTGGCGGTGATGACCGGCTCGTGGGCGATGGTCACCGATCGGCTGGCGTGGAGCGAGAAAACCGCCGCGTGGATCCGTTCGGCGATGGCGGTGGAGATGCCGTTATTTGGTATCTGCTACGGTCATCAGCTGATGGCCGACGCGCTCGGCGGCGAGGTGGCGTATCATCCGGCAGGACGCGAAACGGGATGCAAGGCGATTACGCTTTCCGCTGCCGGACGAACGGACCCGCTGTTAAGCGACCGGCCGGCCCATTTCCCTGCGCACCTCAGCCATCTGCAAACGGTCGTCAGGCTGCCGCCGAATGCGACGGTGCTGGCCGCATCAGCGCACGATCCCCACCAGATAGTGCGCTATACCCGCCATGCGCTGTCCACGCAGTTCCATCCGGAATTTACCCCTGAAATTGCGCGTTCATTGATCCACTATCGTGATGAGGTACTACGGAGAGAGGGAATCGATCCCCGGCAACTGCTGGATCAGGTGGAGGCATGTCCGGTCGCGGCGGGAATATTAACCCGCTTCGTGGCCAACTATCTGGAGCCGGACGTTCCCCACGCCTATGAGGCCGCTGAGGGCTTAACGTAGGCGTTAGCCCGCACAGTGGTCCTTCCGTCTGTATCCCAATGTATCTGCAGGGGGAGCAATACATCGCGATACAAAACCCCGCCTTTCTGCGCATATGCCGTATACAAAACGCTGGTTAACTGTCTGCGTCCTCTCTTCTCTTTCAGTTAACAGGTGGCTTTATGAACAGATTATCTCGGGTCCGTAACGGTAGCGCGCTGATGCTGGCGCTGTCAGCTCTGTGGTCAGCCGGCGTTTGCGCGGCGGACGATGCCAGTGCATTCGATCATGTTCAACAGATTCAGGCCGGCGACCTGAATATCGGCTATGTCGATATCGGTCCGCGTGACGGTCAGCCGGTTATCCTGCTGCACGGCTGGCCATATGACATTCATAGCTATGCGGCGGTCGCGCCAGCGTTAGCAAAGCAAGGATTCCGCGTCATCGTGCCGTATCTGCGTGGCTATGGTACCACCCGTTTTCTCTCTGCAAATACGCCGCGCAACGGACAGCCCTCGGCCATGGCGGCAGATATTCTTCACCTGATGGACGCCTTGCAGATAAAACGGGCCGATGTGGCCGGGTCGCGTACGGCCGATATCATGGCGGCGCTGTGGCCGGAGCGGGTTAAATCACTGGTTTCGGTGAGCGGGTATCTGATTGGCAGCCAACACATTGGCGCCAAACCGCTGCCGCCGCAGGCGGAACTCTCCTCAGTATTGGCCTGCTGATGCAAAGGGCAAGCTGCGCTACACCGCTTTTGGCGAAGGGGACTATGTGCAGCAGGAGAAAATGATCCAGCAGCTGTTACAAGAGGCGAGAGCCTGAGTGGGGTAAAAGTCGCGCTGGCGCTGCGTTGCAGCGGTCAGAGGATGGCCTGACAGGTCATCAGTAGCCCGGTCAGTAATTTAATCGTGACAGTGTCACTTATTTCTGGTCCGAAGAGCGAGATAAAAAAGCCGATAAGGTCAGTTATCGGCTTTTTTCAGCAAGTTTCGCCACAAAGAGTGTTGAGCGGGGCGGCAGTCAACTACCGTCTCGCTCAAGGATGTTACTTCGCCAGCAATTCCTGCGCGGTGCGCTCCACCAGATTCAGCAGTACCTTCACGTCCTCAAGCGTTACGATCGGGTTCAGCAGCGTCAGCTTCAGGCAGGTCATGCCGTTGTGCTCGGTCACCCCGACGTTTGCCCGACCGGAATCGAGCAGCGCATCCCCGACGCGTTGGTTGAGCAGGGCGATAGCGGCATCATCGCTGCCGGCCATCTGCGCCGGACGAGAGCGGAACAGCACGCTCGCCAGCTGCGGCTGCATGACCAGCTCCAGCGTCGGCTGAGATGTAACGTATTGCGCGACGTTTTTCGCCATGGTCACGCCATGATCGATGATCTCCGCGTACTGTTTCTGGCCCAGCGCTTCCAGACCCATCCACAGCTTCAGGGCATCGAAACGGCGGGTGGTCTGCAGCGATTTGGAGACCAGATTCGGCACGCCGTGTTCTTCATCGAACTCGGAGTTCAGATAGGCCGCCTGGTAGCGCATCAGCTCGTAGTGGCGCGCGTCTTTTAACAGGAACGCGCCGCAGCTGATGGTCTGGAAGAACTGTTTGTGGAAGTCCAGGGTAATGGAGTCCACGCACTCAATGCCGTCCAGATAGTCGCGGTACTGCTCAGAGAGCAGCAGCGCGCCGCCCCATGCCGCATCCACGTGCAGCCAGATCTGATGTTCCGCCGCCACGCCAGCGATAGCACGCAGTGGGTCGATAGCGCCCGCGTCGGTAGTGCCGGCGGTGGCGACGATCGCCATGATCTGCTCGCCGTTAGCCTGCGCTTCGGCAATTTTCGCTTTCAGGTCAGCGACGTCCATCCGCGCAAATTCGTCGGTTTTCACCAGCGTCACGGCGCGGTAGCCGAGGCCCATCAGCGCCATGTTCTTCTGCACTGAGAAGTGGGCATTTTCAGAGCACAGCACTTTATACTGACGCACGTCACCCGGCAGACCGTCCTGCTGGATGGAGTGCCCCTGACGAGCGAAGAAGGCATCGCGCGCCAGCATCAGCCCCATCAGGTTGCTTTGGGTGCCGCCGCTGGTGAAGACGCCGGCGTCGCCGGCCGGGTAACCGACCTGAGCACGCAGCCATTCGATCAGCTTCATCTCAATGATGGTCGCCGACGGGCTTTGGTCCCAGGAGTCCATGCTCTGGTTGGTGGCGTTAATCAGCACTTCCGCCGCCTGGCTAACCACCAGGCTCGGGCAGTGCAGATGCGCCACGCACTGCGGGTGATGTACCGACAGGCTGTCTTTCAGGAAGTACTCGATCGCACGTTCAATCGCCGCCTGGTTACCCAGACCCTGCTCGGTGAACTCAAGGGTAATGCGCTCGCGCAGTTCGGCGACGCTTTTACCTTGATACATCTCAGGCTGCTGCAACCATTGCGCGACGGCCTGGCTGGTCTGGGCGATCGCCTGCTGATAAGCCTCAATACTTTGCGGCGAAGCAGCAAGAATCGGATTCAATTTGGACATTGCGGTCACTCGCTCCACTCAGACCGGTTTGACACCGGCGGCCAGCATGGCCTGTTCAAATTTGTCGAGGAAAATTTCCAGCTCGGCGTTGCTGATCAGCAGCGACGGCAGCAGACGCAGGACGCAGCCGCCGCGGCCACCGCGTTCGAGGATCAGGCCCGCTTCGAAACATTTCTTCTGCAGCAGGGCGGACAGCGCGCCGTCAGCCGGGTAGCAGCCCATATGATCCTGCTCGCCGTTCGGGTTGACGATCTCAATCCCGATCATCAGACCCAGACCGCGAATGTGACCCATGACCGGGAAACGCTTCTGCATATCGGCCAGTTTGCCTTTCAGCCATTCGCCCTGCGCGGCCACTTTGCCAGCAATATCGTTATCTTTCAGGTGACGCAGGGTGGTCAAGCCGGTGGCCATCGCCAGCTGGTTGCCGCGGAAGGTGCCGGTATGGTGGCCCGGTTCCCAGGCATCAAACTGCTTCTTGATACCCAGAACGGCCAGCGGCAGACCGCCGCCGACGGCTTTCGACATCACGATAATGTCCGGCTCAATGCCGGCGTGTTCGAAGGCAAACAGCTTACCGGTACGGGCAAAGCCAGCCTGAACTTCGTCGATGATCAGCAGAATGCCGTGTTCCTGAGTCACTTTGCGGATGCGCTGCAACCACTCAACCGGAGCCGGGTTCACGCCACCTTCGCCCTGAACGGCTTCGAGGATCACCGCCGCCGGTTTACGCACGCCGCTTTCCACGTCATTGATCAGGTTTTCGAAGTAGTAGGTCAGCGCTTTCACGCCCGCTTCGCCGCCGATACCCAGCGGGCAGCGGTACTGATGCGGATAGGGCATAAACTGCACTTCGGGCATCATGCCATTGACCGCTTCTTTCGGTGACAGGTTGCCGGTTACCGACAGCGCGCCGTGGGTCATACCGTGGTAGCCACCGGAGAAGCTAATAACCGAAGAACGGCCGGTGTATTTTTTCGCCAGCTTCAGCGCCGCTTCTACGGCGTCAGCGCCGGACGGGCCGGTGAACTGCAGGCAGTATTCTTTACCTTCTCCCGGCAGTAATGAGAGCAGGTATTCGGAGAAGCGATCTTTTAACGGGGTAGTCAGATCGAGGGTATGTAACGGCAAGCCGCTGGTAATGACACTTTGGATGCTTTGCAGCACATCAGGGTGGTTGTGACCAAGAGCGAGGGTACCCGCGCCGGCAAGGCAATCCAGGTACTGTTTGTTATCCGCATCGGTTAACCACACGCCTTCCGCTTTTGCGATAGCCAGAGGCAGCTTGCGCGGGTAACTCCTGACGTTCGATTCGAATTCAGCCTGACGGGCCAAAAAGGTTTCGTTGTTCGCGTCCAATAAATCTGCACTTAAAGTATCAATACGGACTTTATCCGTCATCATATCACTCCCACAACCAGCGTTACGGTTGAACACTGGTTGAATAATTGGTTTTAGAAAATGAATCGCCATTCATAAAGCGCGCACAATATATGGCTTTTTAAATCGTCATTCAATGTTTTATTTATTGAGGTATTTTTACGTTATTTTTACACAACGCAAATCAATGGTAATACATTGATTTATATGATTTATTTAAAGTGTTATAAAACCATTAAAAGTGTAATTCTTAGTGAGGGAAACCGCCGGGTTTTATTACCGCTTCGCTAAAGTAGCTGACGGAAATTCTTCCGTCAGCAGTATGGTTACTCAATGCAGTTCGACCGCATAATGAGTTAAAGGTGTGATTTTTTTAACCAACTTGTTGTTATATAAAAACTGTTCATAAGCCTCGTAGCGGGCCTTATCCAGCGCCGCGGGATTGCCGGCAAACAGGGGGGCCGTCTGCTGCCAGGCCTGCTGGTTCAGTTCGGTATTCAGCTCCGGATGAGCGGCGGCAAAAGCCTGCCAGGTTTCCTGCGGATGCGCTCGCAGATAGGTCACTCCCTCCTGCAGCGCGACGAGGAACTTTTTGATTTTGGCCGCGTGAATTTCATCGCGATTGGCGACAATCACCAGCTCGTCGTAGGCCGGAACGCCGAAATCTTCGACATTCATCACCTGCGGGTCTTTACCCTGCAGCTTGAGCTCCAGCGCTTCAATATTACGATAGCCGCCAATCACCGCGTCAACCTGGCCGGCCAACAGGGCGCTGGTCAACTGGAAATTGACGTTAATCAGCTTGATGCTTTGCGGATCGATATGGGCATGTTGCGCCATCGTCGCCAGCGTAGCCTGCTCGATACCGCTGACCGAATAGCCGACTTTTTTGCCTTTCAGGTCAGCAGGGGTTTTGATGCTTTTATCCAGGGCGATGACCGTGTTCAACGGCGAGTTAATCAAGGTACCGACCCGCACCAGCGGCAGCCCCTCATCGGCGAAAAAGTGCACCTGCGGCTGATAGGTGATAGCCAGATCCGCCTGACCGGCGGCCACCAGACGCGGCGGCAGGGCCGGGTCAGACGGCGGGACGATCTTAACGTCCAGTCCTTGCGCTTTAAAGGCGCCAATCTGTTCCGCCACCATAATCGGCGCATGGTCCGGGTTAATGTACCAGTCCAGCACCAGGGTCAGCTTCTCGTTGGCCATCGCCTGTCCGCTGATAAGCGCGGTTAATGTGATGGCGGTGAAAACGGGTTTACGCATGATTATTCCTTATTCCGGTGTCCAGTTGATCAGCCGGTGTAATAGAGCATCCACTGCCAGCCATAGCAGAATGGTCAGCAGTACTAAAATAAACAGCGCCGCAAAGCAGACATCGGTTTGCATGCGCGCGTTCGCATTGAGCATCACATAGCCCAGTCCTTCGGCGGAACCGACCCATTCGCCGATGATCGCGCCGATTGGCGCCACGGCAGCGGCCATGCGCAGGCCGGAACCCAGCGCCGGCAGGGCGGCCATCAGGCGAACATGTCGGAGCTGCGCTCCTGACGAGGCGCCCATCGTACGGGCCAGATCGAGGTAGTCGTGATTGACCCGCCGCAGGCCGTCAAAAAATGTCGAGGTCACGGGGAAGAAAATCACCAGAACCGCCATCATCACTTTGGCGCTCATCCCGAAGCCAAACCACAGCACCAGCAGCGGGGCGAGGGCGAAAACCGGAATCGCCTGGCTGGTCAGCACCAGCGGCATCAGCCAGCGCTGTAGGCGCGGCGAGATCATCATGCACAGGGCCAACACCACGCCGAGCAGCACCCCGAGCGTCAGGCCACTGAGGATCTCGCTCAAGGTAACCAGCGTGTGCCAGCCCAGCCAGCTGCGGTTGTTCCACAGGGCGGCAGCCACCGCCGATGGCGACGGCAGCAGGAATGCAGGGATACCGCTGCGACTGAGCAGCCACCAAAATATCAGCAGGCCGCAGAACACGACGCCGCCGCGGAAAAGTTTCCCTCTCATCCGTTGGCCCTCATCAGCTGTTGCAGCAGCGCGGCTTGTCCCTTCAGCAGCGCCGGATCGTCCGGCGCCCGCGGCGGTATCCCCGTCAGATGATGGGCGTCATCAATGCCGCCTGGCGGCGGCGAGAGCACCAGCAGGCGATGGCTGAGCCGGCAGGCTTCCATCGGGTCGTGGGTAATCAGCACCACCGTACGCTGAGTCAACAGTTCCGCTGCCAGGGTCTGGATACGCGTGCGGGTGAGGGTGTCCAGCGCAGAAAAAGGCTCATCCATTAACACGATCGGCCGATCTTCATACAGCGTGCGCGCCAGCGCCGCCCGCTGACGCATGCCGCCGGAGAGCGACGCCGGACGATCGTCGGCGCAGTGGCTGAGACCCACCTGCTCTAATAGCGTCGCAACCCGCTGCCGATCGACGCGCTCTCCGCGCAGGCGGGCGCCAAGCGCCACGTTGTCGCGCACGCTTAGCCACGGATAGAGCAGATCCTTTTGCCCCATCCAGGCCAGACGAGGGGCCAGAGGGCGACCGTCGCTGGCCTGAACCTGACCGTGGGTGGGGGCGGCCAGTCCGGCGATAATTCGCAGCAGGCTGGTTTTTCCGGCACCGCTGGCCCCCAGCAGCGAAACCCACTCTCCAGCGGGAATATCAAACGACAACTTGTCAAAAATGACCCGCGAGCCGAAGCGCAGGCTTAATTCCCGCACCGCAATAGTCGGAGCCGTCACTGAGCGACCGCCGCGGCATTCAGTCCCATCTGCCAGAA
This sequence comes from Klebsiella sp. YJ, assembly GCF_002108615.1. Classification (NCBI taxonomy): domain Bacteria; kingdom Pseudomonadati; phylum Pseudomonadota; class Gammaproteobacteria; order Enterobacterales; family Enterobacteriaceae; genus Klebsiella; species Klebsiella sp. YJ. The sequence goes on along the minus strand of NZ_MTEG01000023.1, from coordinate 33,693 downwards.
GTTGGCTTCCAGACGGGTGGCCGTGGTGAAGATGGCGCTCAGCTCTGCGACGCGCGATTCGGCGCCGCGCTGCTGCCAGACGCGCTCCAGCAGATCGATTGCCGCCGTGACGCCGTCAAGATAGCCCGCATCGCCGTAGTTACGGATCCAGGAGGCATAGGGGTTGTCGGTGAGTCGGGTGGCCGGATTGTCGAGCAATCCGAGGCCGATTTCCGCATAGCCTGCCACGCAGGGCATCAGCGCCACCAGCAGATCGAGCGCATCGCCGGAGTGACCGATATCCAGCACGTAGCGGGTATAGTTCACCGTCTCCGGCGCTTCGCTTTCGGCGGCCATTGTCGCTTCGTCCAGCCCCCAGCCCGCGCAATAGCCGACGTGCAGCGGCAGTTCGCCAAGAATCGCGTTCATTGAGGCGGCCGCGGCGCGCATCTCCGGGAGCGTGCGCAGTTTGCTGACCAACAGGGCATAGCTACGGGCAAAGTGGATCAGGAACAGGTAGTCCTGAGTCAGATAGCGGCGGAAGGCGCGTTCGGGCAGGGTACCCTCGGCAAGCTGGCGGAGAAAAGGATGGGCAACGTATTGTTCCCAGTCGCATCCCGCCTGCTGGCGCAGACGACCATAAATACCCTGGGTAAAGATCGGCAGAATCACAGGACCTCCTGATTGCGGGGGAGATCCGGGTGTGCGGAAGTATGAACAGGCAATGGCGGTAAACTGGCAAAATTGCCGACCCGTCCCTTCGCTGGCATGACCCAGATCAGGTTCAAAGGGTTCGGCTTACGCCATCTCAGCCCTCACGGGACACCCCTCGGTTGCGCCATGTTATACGGCATTCACTTTTTGATTACAATCCCGGCCGCGGGCGAATTCGCGCCAGATTATGTGACACTGTCACTCATCCAGGTGGCTAAATACTCAGCGCCGGCATAATTTTGCTGCGGATAATTGGCTTTCTATGCCCTTTTCGCTGGCTAATTTGTCCAGAATTAAAAAAAACCGCCGACCGAAAATTGGTCGTTCATGGCACCATAGGATATATTTTTTATTACCATGAAACCCATTATTCTTCAGCTACATGGGCATTCAGAACCCATCACGACGCCGGAGAGTGCATGACGTTTTCGCTACCGACCATATTGCTGGCGCTCCTCGTGCCACTTTCCCTTCCCGCCGCTTGCGCCGAACTGTTCGATCCCGAAGATGGCATGCTGGATATGAGCCGCTATCTGCAGGATAACCCGTACGGATTCCTGCCGGTGCCGATGGCGATAACCGAGCCGGCGGTGGGCTATGGCGGGGGGCTGTTTGGTCTCTTTTTGCACGGTAAAGGGACGCGGGATGGCGATAATTTTATTCCGCCGCCGATCACCGCTTTTGGCGGCGGCGGAACGCAGAACGGGACCTGGTTTGTCGGCGGCGGCCACCGGCATACCTGGAATAATGACCGTATTCGCTATCTGGTGCTGCTGGGCTACGCCAATATTAAACTGGATATCTATTCCGACGGATTGAGCAGTTTTAATAAAAATACCGCTATCCACTCGCAGACCCGCGGCTATGGCGGTCTGCAAAAACTGCTGTTTCGCGTCGGCGACACGCCGATATTTGTCGGCGCCTCTCAGGTGTATGCGAAAACCGAGGTTTCCGCCGATAACCCGGTCGTTAATCGGGTCTGGCAGCAGGTGCTGGGTCAGGAGAGCGCGTCATCGGCGCTGGGCGTGGTGGCGGAATATGACACTACGGATAATTTTTTCTACCCTAAGAAGGGGTTATCGGTACAAAGCGAGTATCGATTTTTCCGTTCATTGCTTGGTGGCGACTATCATTACGATCAGTTCTCTGTAGATGGGAAATACTACATCCCACTGAGTCGCACGCTGACGCTCGCCGTGGCTGGCAACTACCAGTCGTTGACCCACCATGATAAGCGCCTGACGCCAATGGCTCGCCCGTATATCGAATTACGCGGGATTTCTCGTTACCGCTATCAGGGTGATTATGTCAGTACGGCGCAGACTCAGCTTGCCTGGGAATTTCAGCCGCGCTGGATCCTGCAAGGGTTTGTCGGTATCGGCAGCGCCGCTGACGAAGCCCATTCTCTGTGGGAGCAAACCGACGTGGCGTGGGGGACCGGGTTTCGCTACCTGATAGCGCGCCAGTATGGATTACAGACGGGGATTGATATCGCCTTCAGCGAACATGAACAGGCGCTTTATTTTAATGTGGGTTCCGGACTTTAAGGTCAGATGAGAAAAAAATGAGATGGACTAAAATCGTACTTACGTTGTTGTTAACGTCGGGCACCGCCTGGGGGGCCAGCACGACCGACAGTTCCGGCAGCAGTAACGACAGCTATTTTCCGATTTGGGGTGATGAGGCAAGGGCGCGTGGATATTCGATCCCGCTGCCGTTCGGGGTTAATTTAAGCTATATGAATATTCGCCAGGATATCCTGGTCGACAGTATCTCTTTTTCCGGACTGAAGCTCGGAAATCATCCGATACCGGGCGATATGTTCGCCATCGATGCGGGACATACGCGGCAGAAGAGCAAGACCGAGAACCTGCGTCTGGATATGTGGGTGTTTCCTTTTTTAAATATCTACGGCATCGCCGGGCATACCAGCGGATCGTCGCTATCAAAAGTGTCGGTTGATGCCGATCCCTCAAAATATACCGGGATCGACCGAATAATTGCCGGATCCGTACATCGACTCCATGAAAACGGACAGCTGCAGGATATTGATTTTGCGCTCGATTTTAAAGGCACCACCTGGGGAACCGGGTTTACCCTCGCCGGCGGCTATGGCAACTGGTTCGGCCTGATCGATACCAACTATACCCGTACCGACTTCGATATCCTTGACGGTAAAATCTCGGCCACTACCGTGTCGCCGCGCATTGGCTATCGCTTTAATTTACAAGGCATCGCCGGCCCGTCAAACTTAAGTATCTGGGTGGGCAGTATGTACCAGAACGTGCAGCAGGAGTTCAAAGGCAATCTCTCCGATCTGCATATGCCGCCGGAACTCCAGCCGCTCATTGCCGCGGTCAATAAAGACGATCAGGGCAAGTTTGACGTGAAGCAGCGGCTCTCTTCACCGTGGAACATGCTGGTGGGGGCGCAATATGAAATTACACAGAACTTTAACGTGTTAACCGAGTTTGGTTTTAACGAACGTAATAGCTTCTTTGTCGCCGGAGAATACCGTTTTTAACCTCGCAAGATGCCGCCTGCGAGCGTCCGTTTATGTCCTGGAGACAATGTTGATGCGTCATGGCTTGTTATTTTTACTGGCGGCCGCGTTCTCGGTGTGCGCGAAGGATCCGCTCTTACCGGTCGTTCCCGCTCCCCGGGTCAAACCGGTGGTCAGCCATCTGGCGCCGCCGGAATCGCTGCGTCCGTGCTGTGCGTTTGGCTATGACCTGCATGTCAGAGCGATTGGGGTGCCGATCCCGGTCTATCAAATTGGTAATGTCCTGACGCTCGATACGCTGGGTAAACATCGCTACAACGACAGTGCGCTGGGGGCGGTAAAAAACCTCGTCGGACTGAGTGAAGAAGAAAATGGGCTGATCTATACCCGTCGCGGCGGGTTTATCGATATCGCCCACGTGCGCGATACCGCGGATAATACTTTTTATCTCTTCTCCCGTATTTACCCGCATCTTGGACAAGCGGGGCGCATTTTCTACAGCGAGGAGCTGGGCATCAGACGGATCCAGCTCAATGCTTTTATGCCGCCGGCCGCTCTGTCCCGGCGCTATGAGATTGCCGCCTGGCTCGCAGGCCGTCTGGCCTATGAGCTTGCGCAATGGCATGAAATTGCGCAGTGGAATGGCTTCCAGTCAGTTCCGGGGTTTTCGGAGGAAATCTCCGCCTTTTCCCCGGAAGATCTCTACTCTAATCTGCTGGGCGCCCGGCTGGCCATCAGCGTCATTTTGCACGGCCATGCCGGTTCGGTTGACGACTATAACCAGGCAATGGAAGCCGCGCTGAAAAAGGTGCTGGTAAAACTGATGGTGGCTCCGCGCAGCGAAACGGAAAGCATGTTCCGCAAGCTGGATGGCGACTGGTGGAATAGCCAGCGGCGGGTTCCGGATAAATTTCTGGTGCTCAAACGCAATTACGATATGAGCGACGATCGGCTGCCGACGCCGGTCCCGTTCGAGAGGACGACGCCCTGGCGGTTAACCCTGCCGCAGACGGTGGACGGCTTTTCGCTCCCCGCGCTTGGACAGTTGCAAATTCATCCGGGGCAGGACATGCAGATGCTGCCGGTACCGGAGACCTTCTATACTCCCGGGCAGTTCCAGGGACTGGCCGATCGCGCCGAACGGGCGGATCAAACCCAGCTTGAGCGTATCGAGAAATAATTCAGCAACGGCGAGCGCCGGGGAGAATGCCTGGCTTCTGTCCGCGGCAGCGCCGTTTTGCTTTCCCGGTACACTTTCCATAATCAAAAAGGAACTATACTTCCGGCGTCTTGATCTCATGCCTGAACTTTCGACATCATTTCATTAGCTTACGCCGTTGGGCCAGATTGGCGATGAGAGCGTCGTTCAGAAGCGGGGTGCCTGTTCGCTGGAGGGCCGCATGTTATTAAAAGAGTTAATGATTTTTGATTTATTAAGCACCCCTGTCTGGGTGGTTCATCCTTTTAAAGAAGTCGTCGTCTACAGTAATCAGGCCTCCAGAACCCTGAGTGGAGCGATGTCGCTGGATGAAATGCGCAAAGGCACGCTCTCCAGCTGTCCGCAACGCAGCCTGCAGAATTATCTGTATTACTTCAAAAATATTGCTGAAGTATTTGAAGTGTGGACCATTCAAACCCCGGAAGGTCTGAGTCCGATTTATTGTAAAACCACGCTGATTAAATCCGAAGAATATGACACATTAATTCTGTTCGAAGCCGTAAAGATCCTGCAGCAAAATGACTCGTTTAAGGCGCTCCCCGCGCATACCTACAAACGGCGCAGCAATAGTTTCTTTTCGCGCTTTTTTATGACCAGTTCCGCCCCGATGCTGTTGATCGACCCTGAACAGGACGGGCGAATTATTGATGCGAATATCGCCGCGCTGCGGTTTTATAACTACACGGCCGATGAGATGCGCACTCGCCATACCTGGCAGATCAATACCCTGGGAAGGGACGTGCTTCCCGTTATGCGCAGCGTGGCAAGCTTACCCGGCGGCCACAAGCCGCTTAATTTTACCCATATTCTGTCCGATGGTTCTCTCCGCTATGTTCAGACCTATGCCGGGCCGGTGGTGCTGAACCATATACGGCTGATGCTGTGTATTATTCATGACATTACTGAAGAGGTGAATCTGAAGGAAGAACTTGAATTTGCGGCCACTCACGATCCTTTAACCGGATTACTTAACCGACGCGAGTTTTATCGTATTGTTGATTCCTCGTTATTTCATGCTGACGGTTTTTGCCTGCTGCTGGTTGATGTCGATAATTTTAAAGCGATTAATGATAGCTACGGACACCAAAAAGGCGATGAGGTGCTGCTGGCTATTTCCCGAATTCTTGAATCCGCCGCCAGAATTCAGGACCAGATCTATCGCTGGGGAGGAGAGGAATTTTTATTATTTCTCCCCGGTGCGACAATCGCGCCGGCACTGGCGATGGCGGAAGCGATTCGCCACGCGGTCAGCTGTTATCATATCCCCGAGCACGCCGGGACGGTGACGGTCAGTATCGGCGTCGCGGAACATCAGGAGGGTGAAGAGATCGATCAGCTGTTTAATCGCGTCGATAAAGCGCTGTATGCCGCGAAGAAAGAAGGGCGAAACCAGGTAAAGCTTCATCTGGTCGAAAAATATTAAAAACCTGGAGCCACAACCTATGCCATCCCCGGAACCTTCCCCCCTCGATAATCCGTGCGCTGAGAAGATCATCGATCTGTATGAGCGCCATGCCCGACGCTGGGCGGAACTGCGTTCAACCCACTTGTTTGAACAACCCTGGCTGGATACGTTTCTTGCGCGGGTGAGACCCGGCGGCCATATTCTCGATATTGGCTGCGGCAACGGAACGCCTGTCGCGGCCTACTTTATCCGCCGGGGATATCGGCTGACCGGCATCGATTCCTCTCCGGCGATGATTGCCCGCTGCCGCGAGGATTTTGCGCATCAGCAGTGGACGGTGGCGGATATGCGCACCCTGGCGCTGGGTCAGCAGTTTGACGCGCTGCTGGCGTGGGACAGCTTCTTCCATCTGACCCGCGACGCCCAGCGCGCGATGTTTGCCCGCTTTGCGGCGCATGCCCGTGCGCACGCGCCGCTGATGTTTACCAGTGGTAACCACGATGGGGAAGCTATCGGGCAGTTTGAGGGGGAGGCGCTCTATCACGCCAGTCTGGCGCCGGAAGCGTATCGCCGGCAGCTGGAAACCCACGGTTTTGCACTACTGAAGCATGTTGTCAACGACCCGCACTGCGGTGGGCGCACGGTCTGGCTGGCGGAAAAAAGCGCCTGAACCGCTGTCCTGCAACGCGCGCCTGAGAGCGCGGGCGACTGATGGTCGGGCCAGAAAATACGTCGATCCGCGCGTTGACGCGTCAGGATGGATATCAAACTATCATTATACTGAACTATCATACCGATCCGCTGTTTTCGTCAGGTCAGTATTTCATTATCAGCCCGGGCGTTTCGGGTAACCCTTTGATCTTCGGGTGAGGTTTCAAATAAGAAATGACGGTTTCTTTGCCATGTGCCTGCACTCTGTCTGCGACCTTATTGCTGGTCAGTCCGGCCTGTTTTGCCCTTGACGGTAGCCATTTAAAACAGCGCGCCGATGCCGTGCTGATGCTGATGAGCTACACCGTCGTCCCCGATGTCACCGCCAGCGACCTCAATATCGGTTCCGGCAGCAACGAGAAAAATCAGCTGTCGATTACCCAGTTCGGCGGCGGTGCGACCCTGAGTAAACGTTATCCGATCTATTTAGAAGGGACGCTGGGCTACAGTCGCTACGATCCGCAGTTTGTGCTGAGCAACGGCGATGACAGCCGCAATATTCCGGCGAAGTGGAACAGTCTGACCGGTACCGGCGGCATCGGCTGGGACTTCAATCTGTATACCGATAGGTGGGGCGGTACGCTGGTCCTGCGGCCCATTTTTAACTTTATGCTGGGGACCATGGCCAGCGACGTGCGGATCGGCAGCCGGCTGATTGAGCAGAAGCGGAATGCGGATTTTAAATTTCTTGACGGCGGACGGCTCAATGCCTACGGGCTCGGCGGTTCGCTGATGCTGGATTACGAACTGTTCTCCAAAGAGCAGGATATCGATGTTGAACTGCGCTATTCCGGCATGAGCCTGCAAACCTTTGGCAGCACGCCGGAAGCCGTCAGCGGACAGTCCAGCGCCGAAAACATTGGGCTGTATCTGCGCCGCCGCGCGCCCATTTCCGACTGGACGCTGTTGAAAAGCCCGGTGCGCTACGTGCTGGAAGGCGCGCATACCGAATATCTGGGCGATCAGCGCGGGCAGCTTGGGTTTAACGGTCTTAGTTCTCTGGGGGTCGGGCTGGAGCTCGACAGCAGCCAGTATCCCGTGTTCATCAGCCGCACGCGTCTCGTCGCCCGCTATATGTTCGGGGATAATACCCGGGGCTATGGCGTCGGTTTAGCAATGAGCTTTTAACCGCGTTTGCGCTGACTGCCATCGAACTGCGCAACATGCCGCTTTTTTTTTATTTTTTTAGCAATATTCCCGCCGCTCATTCGTCTACCTCGGCACAAGGTTACTTTTTACTACGTTAATGAGGTCACACAGATGAGAGATTTTGGAATGCACGGCTATGCGCGCGATCGCCGGTTCGGCCATCATCGAATGGCTAAACCGCTGATTATCGGCGTGGTGCTGATCGCGATTCTTGGGCTGCTGGTGATGTCGCTGTGGAATGCGCTGCTGCCGGCCATTCTTGGCGTCAAGAGTATCGGTTTCTGGCAGGCGTTAGGTATTCTGGCGCTATCGCGTATTCTGTTTGGTGGTCTGGGTTTTCGCCCCGGCATGTTCGGGATGCGTCGCCGGATGCATGAACGCTGGATGAAGATGAGCCCGGAACAGCGCGAAGAGTTTATTCAGCGCTTCCATCATCGCGCGCCTCGCGACCCGCGTGGGCCTTGCGGCTGGCGCGAACGTCGGGAGGAGAACACCCCGCCGCAAAACGACGCGGTCAAAACGACGCCAGACGAGTGAGTCAGATGAAAACAGGGCCAGGCGGGGAGTCGCTGTTGCTATCGGCAATCAACGCCTGTCGCTCACGGCTGAGAGCGTTTATCCGCGGGCGGACGCCGGTGCGCGACGATGCGGATGATATTCTGCAGGAAGTCACCTGTCAGTTGATGACCGTGGAACAGCCGGTAGAGAACGTGGCGGCCTGGCTGTTTCGTGCGGCACGTAACGAGATGACCGATCGGGCGCGAAAAAAGCGCGAGCTGCCCTTATCGGGCTACGTGAACCCGGACGACGATCTGCCGGAGGATGAGCTCTCAGAAACGCTGTTTGGCGTACCGCAAACGCCGGAAGAGGAGTATCTGAAAGCGCTGCTCTGGGATGCGCTGAATCAGGCGCTCTCCGAACTGCCGGCCGCCCAGCGCGAGGTCTTTGAGAAGACCGAACTGCAAGGCTACAGCTACAGGGAGCTGGCTGAAGAGTGCGGTGCCAGCGAACAGGCGCTGCTCTCGCGCAAACATAAAGCCGTTCTCTATCTTCGTTCGCGTCTGCGGACCTTCTACGATGAGCTGGTCGACGGCTGAGCCCGCCGTCCGGTACCGTGCTTTTCCCTCACGCTGCTCGTCTGAGCAAAGCAAAACACAGCTGAAATATCCCCATTAGGGGATATTTTTATATTTATCCCTTGGTGGGGATAACATGACGTTGCCGGCGAGTGACCGGGTTGACATTATCCCCGACAGGGTATAAATAGTGTTTTATCCGCAGAAGAGGATAAGGAGACACGATGAGCCCTTCACCAGGAATATACAGCCCGGTTCAGCTGGCAAACTATCTCAAGCTGGTGCGCCAGAAAAACCAGTGGACGCAGAGCGACCTGGCTCAGCGTATGGGGATTAAACAGGCTACCGTCTCTAACTTTGAAAATCATCCTGAGAAAACGACGTTAACCACGGTGTTTAAAATTTTACAGTCACTGGAACTGTCGATGGCGATTTGCGAAAAAAATGCGCCGGATACCAACGATAGCAGTGATAACCCACAGGATCTGGACTGGTAATGGCTACTCTCGTGACATGGATGAACAATGAGCGAGTCGGCGAACTTATCAAGCAGGCGAACGGCGCCCATCTCTTTCGCTATGAAGAGGCGTGGATGCGCAATCCTCGCGCCAGGCCGCTCTCTCTGTCGCTCCCGCTGCAGTACGGTAACATCACCGACGATGCGGTGTTTAACTATTTTGACAACCTGCTGCCGGACAGCCCGCGGGTGCGGGACCGCATTGTTAAGCGCTATCAGGCGCGTTCAAAGCAGCCTTTTGATCTGCTGGCCGAGATCGGACGCGACAGCGTCGGGGCGGTCACGTTACTCCCGCCAGGGGAAAACGCAACCCGGAGAGCGTTGAGCTGGGAGGCGCTGGATAGCCACGCCCTGGATGCGCTGCTGACGGCCTACCAGTCGGATATACCGCTCGGGATGGTCAACGAACACGATGATTTCAGGATCTCGGTGGCCGGGGCCCAGGAGAAAACCGCGCTGCTGAAAATCGGCGAGCAGTGGTGTATACCGACGGGGACCACGCCGACCACCCATATCATTAAACTGCCTATCGGCGAGATCAAACAGCCGGATGCGGTGCTGGATCTCAGCGAAAGCGTAGATAACGAATATTTGTGTCTGGCGCTGGCCCGGGCGTTGGGTTTTGCCGTTCCGCGCGCCAGCATTATCCAGACCGCCAGCATCAGGGCGCTGGCGGTTGAGCGTTTCGACCGTCGTTGGGCGCAGGAGAAGACGGTGCTGCTGCGTTTACCGCAGGAGGATCTGTGTCAGGCCTTCGGCATTCCGTCATCGATTAAGTATGAGTCCGACGGCGGGCCGGGCATTCGGGCGATTATGGCTTTTCTGGTTGGATCCAGCGAGGCGCTCGAGGATCGCTATAACTTTATGAAGTTTATGGTGTTCCAGTGGCTGATTGGCGCAACCGATGGCCACGCGAAAAACTTCTCGATCTTCCTCCAGCCGGGCGGCAGCTATCGTTTAACCCCATTCTACGACATTATCTCCGCGTTTCCGCTGCTTGGCGGGAAGGGGCTGCACCTGAGCGATCTCCGGCTGTCAATGAGCCTGAAGGCCAGTAAAGGGCGCAAAACGGAGATCCAGACGCTCTATCCGCGTCACTTCCTCGCCACGGCGAAAGAGGTGGGGTTTGCCGAGGAGCAGATGCTGGAGATTCTGCGCTATTTTGTCGATAACGTTCCCCACGCGGTTGCTGCGGTAAAGGAAACTTTACCGCATGACTTTTCACCACCGGTGTATGAGGCGATCACCGATCGCTTACTGTGGGTCCATTCACGCTTGCAGAACGCAATGGCGGCGTTAGCGTCGGGCTGAGCGAAGGCCCGGCGCGACTTCCCCAGCGGCTTTTCAGGTAGTTCACCGCCTGCTGAGTTTGCGGCTGGTTGAGATAGTTCTCCCGGAACAGAATCGTCCCCTGGATTTGCGGCATCGATTCGTTCAAATCCAGCTGCTTCTTCAGTTCCGGAACGCCGCCGTTGACCATCCAGTCGGGCTCATTTTTCGACGGCTCGCCAATTTTATACAGCGCCACGCCGATATACAGCCGGGTACCGGTCGGTTTCACCACGTCGGCCCACCATTTAGCGAGCACATCATAGCGGGCCGCATCACGGGCAAAGGGCCAGTACAGCTGGGGGGCGATGTAGTCAAGCAGGCCCTGTTGAACCCAGCTGCGGGTGTCGGCGTAAGACTCATCATACGCCGCCGCGCCGCGGGTATCGGAACCTGCCGGATCGTGTGATCGGTTACGCCAGACGCCCGCAGGACTGACGCCAAACTCAATATCGGGATTGAGCTGTTTGATGGTGCGTGACACCTGGGCAATCAGCTGTTGGGTATTGTGTCGCCGCCAGTCCGCTTTGGAGGCGTATCCCTGGCCATATCTCCGGTAGGTCTGGGTGTCGTTCAGCGCTGAACCCGGCGATTCGGTGTAGAAATAATCATCAAACTGCACGCCGTCAACCGGGTAGTGTTCCACCACTTCGGCAACGATGCTGGTTATCCAGTCGCGCACTTCCGGAATCCCCGGGTCGAGGACAAAGCGGTCGCCGGCGGTACGAATCCAGTCACGATGCAGCACGAAAACGCTGGCGGGGATCTGCGAGAGAGTCCCGTTGAGTTCGCTGACGGTTTTTGGCCGGGTGTTCACAGAAACGCGATAGGGGTTAAACCAGGCATGGACCCGCATACCGCGTTTATGGGCCTCATCGAGCATAAACTGGAGCGGGTCGTAGCCCGGATCCTGGCCGATATGGCCGGTCAGCATATCGGACCAGGGCAAAATTTTTGACGGCCACAGCGCGGTGCCATCCGGTTTGACCTGGAAGAAGACGGTATTGATGCCGAGGCTTTGCAGCTTATCCAGTTTATCGGTCAACGCTTGCTGCTGCTGGCGGATACGAACCGCTGGGTCGCCAATCGTCACCGAGGCGACAGGCGGCCAGTCAAGACGAGACACCGTTGTCAGCCAGACGCCGCGTACCGGCTCATGGGTTTTGGGTAAATGGGGCTGTTTCAGCGCCGGGGGAAGCGGGGTCACCAGAGAGGCGGGCGGTTTGCCGGAACAGCTAACCAACAGCAGCGCGGCGGCCACCGCCGCGGCGGACAGGGTCGCTTTAAAGAAAACAGGGACGCTACGAGAGCAGAAAATCATATTCGTCATCGTTATAGGCCGTTGCGTGAAGATGCATTCTCCTACGATTCGAATTCAAGTCAATCAGTGTGTGTATTCCCCGCGTCTGACCTGCTGTTATGTTGGCAGGGCGGGCCCTGGCGGTTAACTACGCCGCGACAGCGTCGGGTCGTTATCGCCTCCTTTTCCCGGAAGTGAGCTCCGCCTGCACGATGGAAATCATAAGAGTGGGCTATGAGTCCATAGCGCGGAATCCCCGTTAACGCGCCGCTTCTCGCACGTCTTGTTATATTGTTCACAATACCGCAACAAAATTATTCACTCTCATGATCATTTTCGCACTTTTGCACCAGGGCAGTGCGCAACGAGTGCAAAGAGCAACTATGTTTAGCTCGCTGGTCGATATGGACGCCGCAGTTCCCGACTCGCCACGTGATGGCAACAGACCTCCTGACTCGTACAGAAATGCACGTCAGCCGGAGGCGGTAACGTTGTTATCACGCGTTATTGCCATCCATCACTAAGCGATCTGACGCGCCATTTCTCCCTGGCGGGATTTTTGCTTCTTCCACCCCGGCCGTGACGGCACAGTGTCAGCCTTCGGCAAACCAAACAGTAATTGATATTTTCCGCGCCATTACAGGGCGCAAGGCTATAAATCGCTGAGGAATATCGAATGTCTCTGAAACTTAAAAAGTTGACTCTTCATTTTGCGATTGCGGGTTGTATGAGCATGGCATTTTACGCACAGGCGGATGTGAAGATTGGTGTTGCCGGACCGTTTACCGGGCCGAATGCGACTTATGGCGCCCAGTACTGGAAAGGGGCCTCGCAAGCGGCGGCGGATATTAATGCGGCGGGAGGAATTAAAGGCGAAAAAATTGTGCTGGTTCAGGGGGACGATGCCTGTGAACCCAAACAGGCGGTCGCCGTGGCGAACCGTCTGGTCGATGAGTCCGGCGTCTCCGCCGTGGTGGGGCATTTCTGTTCGTCATCCACCATGCCTGCCTCAGAGGTCTATGACGAGGCCGGTATTCTGACGATCACCCCGGGCTCGACGAACCCGCAAATCACCGAACGCGGGATGAAAGATATGTTCCGCATGTGCGGTCGCGACGACCAGCAGGGGGCTATTGCGGCGAACTATATGCTGGATGTGCTAAAGGCGAAGAAAATCGCCGTGATTCACGATAAAGATACCTATGGCCAGGGGCTGGCGGATGCCACCCGCGCCGCGCTGGCGAAACGCGGGACGAAAGAGGTGCTGTACGAGGGGCTATCCCGTGGCGAGAAGGACTTCAACGCGCTGGTGACCAAAATTGGCGCGCTGAAGCCTGACGTGGTCTATTTCGGCGGCTGCCATCCGGAAGCCGGCCCGCTGGTTCGTCAGATGAGGGAACAGGGGGTACAGGCGAAATTCTTCTCCGGCGATTGTATTGTGACGGAAGAGCTGGTGACCGCTGCCGGCGGCCCGCAGTTCACTGACGGCGTGCTGATGACCTTCGGTCAGGATCCGCGCACCATTGCGGAAGGGAAAGCCGTCATTGAAAAATTCCGCGCCAGCGGTTTCGAACCGGAAGGCTATACCCTGTATGCCTACGCGTCGATCCAGGCGATCGCCGCAGCCTATAATGCCGTCGGAGCCGATAACACCAAAGCCAGCGAATGGCTGAAAAACCACAGCGTCGATACCGTGATGGGCAAAAAAGCCTGGGATGGCAAGGGCGATCTGAAGGTATCGGATTACGTGGTTTATAAGTGGGATGATAAAGGCAAATATCACCAGCTCTAACCGCCAGAACTTTCCGCCCCTTCACAAGGGGCTATTCGCGAAAAGGCAGCGGCGGTGCGCCAGGCTGTTCGCTGCCCGTTTACCGGCAGGATGGTGTCTATGGAAGCGTTCTTTCTACAACAATTGATCAATGGGCTGACGCTAGGCGCCGTATATGGATTAATCGCCATCGGCTATACCATGGTGTACGGCATTATCGGCATGATTAACTTCGCTCACGGCGAGGTGTACATGATTTCCGCCTATCTGTGCGCTATCGGGCTGGCGTTGCTCTCCGGATTTGGGATTCACTCCTTTCCTTTGCTGATCTTCGGCACGCTGGTCTTCACCATTGTGGTGACCGGGGTCTACGGCTGGACTATCGAACGTATCGCCTACCGGCCGTTGCGCAACTCAACCCGCCTGGCACCGCTGATTTCGGCTATCGGTATGTCGCTTATTCTGCAGAACTACGTACAAATCAGCCAGGGTCCCAATCAACAGGGGATCCCGACGCTGCTCTCCGGCGTACTGCGTTTTGAGGTTGGCGACGGCATCGTGCAAATCACCTGGACCAAAATCTTTATCCTCGTCGCGGCGCTGGTAGGCATGATCGTCCTGACCTGGATAATCCAGCATACCCGGCTCGGTCGTATCTGCCGGGCGACGCAGCAGGATCGACGAATGGCCGCCATCCTTGGGATTAATACCGATCGGGTGATCTCGCTGGTTTTTGTCATAGGCGCGGCGATGGCCGGTCTGGCTGGAGTGCTGGTGACCATGAACTACGGCACTTTTGATTTCTATATCGGTTTTATCATCGGCATCAAAGCCTTTACTGCCGCCGTGCTGGGGGGGATCGGCTCGCTACCCGGCGCGATGCTCGGCGGTTTACTGCTGGGGGTAGCCGAAGCGCAGTTCGCCGGGCTGGTGAACTCGGATTATAAAGATGTTTTTTCCTTCGCGCTGCTGGTGGCGATCCTTATTTTCCGCCCGCAAGGGCTGCTGGGTCGCCCGATGGTTGCCAAGGTTTAAGGGGTCAAACATGGCTGAAGTGTCCCGTAAGCCAGGAGTGGATATCAGGCGCTGCCTGATCGACAGCATCCTGGCCGGATTGTGTGCGCTGATCGTATTTGGCCCGATCGTGGGCATTGTGCTGAAAGGTTACAGTTACAATCTGTCAACCCAGCGGGTGTTGATACTGGTTGGCATCGTGATGATCGGGCGACTGCTGCTCAGTCTGATGCTGCAAAGTCGCAGCGGTCGCCAGTTCCTCGCCCGCTTTGAAGGAACGAATGATGGCGTATACGTGAGACCCGCCGGTTATCGATCGCGGCTGCGCTGGGTCATTCCGCTGCTGGCGCTCCTCGCCATCCTGTTCCCGATCATCGCCACGAAATATCTGCTGACGGTCGCGATTCTTGGGCTGATTTATGTCCTGCTGGGACTGGGGCTGAATATTGTGGTCGGGCTGGCGGGCCTGCTCGATCTGGGCTATGTGGCCTTTTATGCCATTGGCGCCTACGGGCTGGCGTTGGGTTATCAGTATCTGGGGCTGGGATTCTGGGCAATGCTGCCGACAGGCGCCATTATGGCGGCGCTGGCCGGTGCGCTGCTGGGATTTCCGGTGCTGCGAATGCATGGCGATTATCTGGCGATCGTCACCCTCGGCTTTGGTGAAATTATCCGTCTGGTGCTGAATAACTGGGTCAGTTTTACCGGCGGCCCGAATGGGGTATCCGTCCCGGCGCCGACGCTGTTCGGCCTCGAGTTTGGCCGGCGGGCAAAAGACGGCGGGGTGCCGATCCACGAGTTTCTGCACATCAGCTATAACCCCAACCTCAAATTTATCTTTATCTACGCCGTGCTTTGCCTGGTGGTCCTGCTGGTGCTGTTTATTAAGCACCGGCTGACGCGAATGCCTATCGGCCGCGCATGGGAGGCGCTGCGTGAAGATGAGATAGCCTGTCGGGCTATGGGGCTGAACCATGTGCTGGTGAAGCTCTCGGCGTTTATGCTGGGAGCCTCTACGGCGGGAATTGCCGGGGTCTTTTTTGCCACCTATCAGGGGTTTGTTAACCCGACCTCGTTTACCTTTTTTGAGTCGGCGCTGATTCTGGCCATCGTGGTATTGGGGGGAATGGGCTCGACGCTGGGGGTGGTGCTGGCAGCGTTTGTCCTGACGGTGGCCCCGGAACTGCTCAGGGGGTTCGACGAATATCGGGTGCTGCTGTTTGGCGTACTGATGGTGCTGATGATGATCTGGCGGCCGCGTGGGCTGGTGCGTACCAGTCGTACGGGGGTGGCGGTACGGAAGGGAGTGGCGCCATGAATGACAATATTTTGCAGGTTGAGCATCTGATGATGCATTTTGGCGGCATTAAAGCGCTCAATGATGTCAATCTTGAGGTCAAAAGAGGGTCGATTACCGCGCTGATTGGCCCTAATGGCGCGGGGAAAACCACGGTGTTTAACTGTCTGACCGGGTTTTATCGGGCAACCGGCGGGGCGATCAGGCTGCATGCCCGTTCGCGGATCACCGACGTGATTCAGGTACTGGGACAAAAGCTTCATCCGACGGATTTTCTCCATCCAGCCGCGCTGGGATCGCGGCTGTATTACAAAATGTTCGGTGGGACGCATCTGGTTAACCGGGCGGGGCTGGCACGAACCTTTCAGAATATCCGGCTGTTTCGTGAGATGTCGGTGATTGAAAATCTGCTGGTGGCCCAGCATATGCAGGTAAATCGTAATTTACTCGCCGGGATCATAAATACCCGCGGGTATCGAAACGCCGAAAACCGGGCGCTGGATCGGGCCTTCTACTGGCTGGAGGTGGTCGGTATGGCGGATTGCGCTAACCTGCTGGCGGGAACGCTCTCCTACGGGCAGCAGCGGCGGCTGGAGATTGCCCGCGCGATGTGTACCGGGCCAGAGATGATCTGTCTGGATGAACCGGCGGCGGGGCTTAATCCCGTTGAGACCCAGGCGCTGAGCAAGATTATCCGCTTCCTGCGCCAGTATCACGGCGTGACGGTATTGTTGATTGAACACGACATGGGGATGGTGATGGAGATTTCCGATCACGTGATCGTGCTCGATCATGGCGATGTGATCGCCCGCGGCGAACCGAAGGAGATTCAGTCAAATACCAGCGTGATCGCGGCCTATCTGGGGACGGATGAAGAGGAGCTTGCCGAATGAGCCAACCGTTGCTTGAATTTCGTCAGGTGGATGTGTTCTATGGCCAGATCCAGGCGTTGAAACAGGTCTCCTTAACGGTGAATGAAGGGGAGACGGTGGCGCTGATCGGCGCCAACGGCGCCGGGAAGTCCACGCTGTTAATGTCTATTTTTGGCCAGCCACGCATCGCCGCAGGAGAGATTCGCTATCGCGGCGAGGATATCAGCCGACGGTCTACCCATTTTATTGCCAGTAACGGTATTGCCCAGGCGCCGGAAGGGCGACGGATTTTTGCCGATATGACGGTGGAAGAAAACCTGCTGATGGGGACCATTCCCGTGGGCAGCCGCTATCAGAATGAGGACAAAGCGCGAATGTATCAGCTTTTTCCTCGTCTTGAAGAGCGACGGGCGCAACGCGCCATGACGTTATCGGGGGGCGAGCAGCAGATGCTGGCCATTGCCCGCGCCTTGATGAGCCGGCCAAAACTGTTACTGCTGGATGAGCCCAGTCTTGGACTGGCGCCGCTGGTGGTCAAACAGATATTCCAGATCCTGCGAGAGCTGACGCAGCAGGGTATGACGCTGTTTCTGGTGGAACAAAATGCGCATCATGCGCTGAAGTTGTCTGACCGCGCCTACGTCATGGTGAATGGCCAGATTCAATTAAGCGGAACGGGCAGGGAGCTGCTGAACAACCCGGAGGTGAGAAATGCCTATCTCGGCGTGGCCTGATAAGTGACAGCGTCACTGTTTAACCATTAAAAGCAACCCGTTCCCATCCGCCGGCGATTTCCCGCCGGCGTTTGTTTTTCTCGCCAGGGCAAGCCACTGATTTCTGCAGGATAAAGACGATAAACGTGCTGGCCTTTATTCCGCCGATACGGGCATACTGAATGCACTTTACCCGGTTAGCGCGCTACCGACGTCACCTGGACGGACGGTTTGCCGCCCGGGACGCTATGCAGGTGCGAAATTAACGCGGGAGAAATGGAATGAACTTACCGGTTGTTGCCGTTATTGGGCTCGGTGCTATGGGGCATGCTTTTGCCAGCAATCTGTTAAAAAAAGGCTTCACCGTTCACGGCTGGAATCGTACCCCTGAGCGGGGTGAGGATTTGATAGCCAGCGGATTAATCCGTCACGCGACCCCTCAACAGGCCGCGGCGTCGGCGGAGGTGATTCTGTCGGTACTGACCGATGGTGAAGCAACCCGGAATGCGATCCGCGAAATGGCTCCGGTTTGCCAGCCAGACGCCGTTTTTTGCCAGATGGGGACGATTGGCGTCGAAGAAACACGGGAGGCCGTTGACCTGCTGGCATCGCTTCGCCCATCGATGATCTACCTTGATGCGCCGGTGTCGGGAACCAAAAAACCGGCGGAGAATGCGCAAATTCTGGTGCTTGCCAGCGGGGATCGTCAGCGAGGCGTGAAGGCCGAGAGCGTCTTTGCCGCGATTGCGCGCGGCACACAATGGTTTGGCGACGCCGGCAACAGTCAGAAAATGAAGCTGGTACTGAACGCCTGGCTGATCACCATGATGGAAGGGGTGGCAGAAAGTACGTTACTGGCGGCGAAATTAGGTTTTACTCCAGAAGCATTCTGGGGCGCGCTTGACGGTGGCCCGCTGGCGGCACCTTATGTGAAAGCCAAGCTGGAGATGATCGCGGCGAATGATTTTACTCCGCAGATGCAGCTCAGCCATGCGCTGAAAGATGCCCGGCTGGCGCTCGACGCGGCGGAAGACACGCCGTTGCCGATCCTGGCCACTATCGCCGACTGCTGGGATGAAGCCGCCGATGAGGGGTATGCCGATCGTGACCTGGCATCGGTGTATGCCTGGCTGGCGGGACAGCCGACAAGCGGGTACTAAGCGCGAAGTGCAGAGGTCGACGTGAAGGTGGTGTGATACTGCCGCGCTCTTAACGTAGGACCAGTGGAGGGATGTTCAGGGAAGGGCATCTTCATCCAGTGTAATAATCTGGATCCCGGCGGTCTGATACGCTTGCGCATCGTCAGGGAGACGGTCAATTACCAGAGTATCGATACGTTCCGCCGGGGCGAACTGCGCCAGCGAGGTATTATTGAGCTTGCTGGAGTCACACACCACAATCACCTGACTGGCATGTTCCACCATGCCGCGTTTCGTTTCCGCCAGCATAATATCGGCCACACAGGCGCCGTGCTTGACGGAGAGCGAGTTGGCCCCCATAAAGGCCTTATCCACATTAAGCGTATCGAGAATAGAACGTCCGTTGATGGACACCACGCAGTGGTAGCCTTTTTTGACGATCCCCCCCAGCAGGATGATCTGAATAGTGGGGCTGGCCTCCAGTTCACGGGCAATCTGATAATCATTCGTCACCACGGTGACATTCTGCCGATCGCGGATATGACGGGCGATATGCAGCGTGGTGGTGCCGGTATCCAGCACGATGATATCGCCATCTTCTACCAGCGCCGCGGCGCGTTGGCCAATACGCTCTTTCGCGGTCAGATTGACGACTTCCCGCATATCGGAGGCTTGCTCAAAACTGGCCCGGGTGCGCAGCACGGCGCCGCCGTGGGTGCGGGTCAGCATCCCGGCCTCTTCCAACTGACGGAGATCGGCACGAATGGTTGCGCCAGACACATTGAACACTTCACACATCTCGGAAACCGCAACCTTGCGTTTTTCCCGGAGAATACTGAGTAACTTTTCCTGTCGTTCTTCTGCAAACATTGTGCCTCTCTTACGGACGATGTCACCTTCAGCGAGAAAATTCCGGCCGCGGCCGCAAGGCTCACCTTCAGGCTGGCCCGCGACTTAACGCATCCAGGCGATCGTATAATGGCGCGGATTGTTGGTAAAGCGTATCAAAAAGTTCGCTACAGGACTGATAATATTCCTGCAGACGCCGGTCAGGCATCACCGGTTCGTCGAACTGCACCGTATGCCGAACGCCATCGGCAAAATCCGCATACATCCCGATGCCAACGCCGGCAATAATAGCGCATCCGGTGACGCCATTCTCCGGATTGCGCGTCGATATAATGGGAAGATTGTACGCAGCCGCTTTGATTTCCAGCCACAGCCGACTGCGTGCGCCGCCCCCTGAGGCGATCATCTGCTCGGGATGCTGCCCGCACTGGCGTAACTGACGAAGATTACGCGCCGAAGCGAACGCGACCCCTTCCAGAACCGCCCGCAATAAATGTCCGCGACCATGCTTACGCTGCAGGCCGAAGAACTGCGCGCGCGAATTGGTGTGATCCGCCATGCGTTCACCGGTTAAGTAGGGCAAAAACAATAATCCTTCCGCACCGGCGGGGACTTCGGCCGCCAGCTGCAGCAGTTCCGGGTGTGTAATGTGGTTTTCTGCCAGAGCCTGGCGCGCCCAGCGTACCGCATCGCCGCCGGCATCGAGGAGGGTAAACCCGCCCCAGACCTGGTTTGCCAGATGCAGGTTATTGACTCGTGAATGCAACAACGGTTGCGGCGATACCACCGTGATCAGCGTGGAGGTCCCCGTAGAATCGGATGCCGTTCCAGGCTGATATACGCCGGAACCCAGCAGGGTGGCCGCCATATCTGACGTCCCGGCGACCACCGGGATCCCTGCGGGCAGGCCGGTCAGCGTCGAAGCCTCACGGGTAACCTCGCCGATCACCTCGCTGGACAGTTTCAGATCCGGTAACTGCTCCCGTCTCAGGCCAAACAATTCCAGCGCCTGTGGCGACCAGCTGCGGCTTTCGCTGTCCATCAGAAAGTAGCAGGAGGCCTCGCTGTAATCGGTGGCGATGGCGCCGGTCAGCATGAAGTTAATGAAATCCTTCGGCATTAATATCTTCGCGATGCGAGCCGCGCTCTGAGGATAATGTTCCCGCCACCACGCCAGCTTAAAGGCAGGCCAGGCGGCTGCCGGGGGATTATTCAGATGGCGCAGCCAACGTTCCGCATCTTCGCGAACAATAAAAGCGTCGACCTGCGGCTGGCTCCGTTTGTCATTCCACAACAGCGCTTTGTCTTCGACGAGTTGACCCGCGCTATCCAGCAGTACGGTGCCATGCATTTGTCCGCAGGCGCCTATCGCGGCGATCTGCGAGCGGACATCGGGGAAACGATACAGAACTTCGCGGATACAGTCGCAGACAGATTGCCACCACAAAGAAGGTGCCTGTTCCGACCAGCCTGCACGAGGAGTCGTTTGCTCATATTCCCGCTGCGCAAACCCCACGAGAGAACCATCGGCCCTCAGGATGGCGGCGCGGGTACTCCCGGTGCCGACATCAATGGTTAATATTTTATTTTTCATCACTGACTCCGGTGACATCATAAGGCGGGCCCTCAGGCCCGCAGGCGCAGGTTTTAACAGGCGTTCAGTTCAGGGAAGAGGTCCGGATTTTGTTCCAGTTGGGCCAGCACGGTGGTCACCGCCCCCAGACTCATGCCGAAGCGGCGGACGCCAAGCCGGTAGAGCTCGCGCACGGTATCCAGATCGCGAATTCCCCCCGCACCTTTGATGTCGATGCAACCTTTCAGCTGTCCGGCGATGATGCTGACCTTTTCCGGGGTCGCACCGGTAGGGGCCCAGCCGGTGGACGTTTTCACCCACTTCATCCCCACCTCAACGGCAATATCGCAAACCCGACAGATCTGTTCCTCATTGAGATAGTGGGTTTCGAGGATCACTTTTGCCGGTACCGGCGCTGCGGCTTCAACAACCCGCCGCAAATCCTGGCGCACATAGTCATAATCCCCGGACAATACTTTGCCGATATTCACCACCATATCCACTTCCCGGGCACCGTCAGCAATAAGCTGGCGGACTTCCTGGACCTTAATATCGGTTGCGTGGCCACCGCCAGGGAAGCCAACCGGGCCGCCAATCATGATATCGCCCCGTCCCTGTTGCGGCAGTAGCGTACTGAGAAAGCGTGTCCAGCAGGGCAGCACATGCACCGAAATGATGTTGTAGCGGGTAGCCAGTTCCGCACAGGCACGAATATCTGCTTCCGTACTGGTCGCCTGGACGGCGCTGAGGTCAATTAAGCGGGCAAAACGGCGAGTGGTCTCATTCATAGTCTGTTCCTGTCATCTGTTTTCAGTTGTTTTCATTTAACGATTTATACTCACGTTTTTACATTAGAAAACGCATTAAATGAAAATAATGTGATCAAACAGGCATTTTTTTATTTTCATTTGCTTTTAATTAACAGGGCGGTACAGGAAGACACGATGACCACACAGTCACAAACGGTCATAAACGGGCACAAAAGCAAAGGGGGATGGGTTTTTGTTTGCTTTTGTTTGTGACCGGATGGCGGTCAAAAGAGGGAAAAAACGTCGCTGGAAGGGGGAGAAATGTGATTTTCATCACATGAAGTGACGAGGGCACCGCCATCTTTGCTGGACGTTTTCACGGTCGCAGCACCCCATCGACGGGCAAGGTAATCTTATCAGGCACTGCAGGAGAGAGAGTTATGTTACCGCTGGAACGTCATCGCTTAATTGTCGAGTTGTTAGGCCAACATGGTGTCATGCGGGTCGATGAGATTGCGCAAGCAACCCGGGTTTCTCGTGAAACGGTACGTCGGGATCTCAGTGAACTGGAGCGAAAAGGTGTTTTAAACCGCAGTCACGGCGGGGCGCTGTTGGTCGAAAACCCACCGCCCACTCCCAGGGGGCTCCCGTCTGGTCTACCGATCCAGGATGGGCAAGGGAGCTTTCAGCAACGTACATTGCGGCATAGCGAAGCCAAAATGCGTCTTGGCCGCAAAGCGCTGCAGCTGCTACAGCCTGGGGACACCATTCTCCTGGACAGCAGCAGTACCAGCTGGTTTATGGCACGCCAGATACCCGAGATGGCGTTAACGGTTATCACGCCGTCTGTCGCTATTCTGCAGGCGCTGATGAGCCGTCGCTCCTTACACCTGATTGGTCTAGGCGGTGATTTTTCACCGACCGAGGAGGCTTTCTTCGGCGAAATGACGGGACGCATGCTGCGCGAATATGCCATCGATACGTTTTTCTTCTCGTGTCAGGGGCTGGAGCGCGACAGCGGTCTGTATGCCGGAACGGACGCTCATGCCGCCCAGGTAAAGCAAATGATGATGGCAGCCCGTCGGGTCGTGGCGCTGATCGACAGCAGCAAGCTGGGACGGCTGGGGGTGGCAAGGATCGGCGGTCTGGGAGAACTGGATTGCTTGATAACCGAAGCATTTGATGATCCGCTGCTCGAAAAAGAGATGACCTGGCATAACGTCAGCACACAAATTGCCTGAGTGTACCGTCACGTCGTGACGGTGAATCTATGCATTGTCGACACACCGCACCGTGCGGTGGGGCCAGACTTTGCCTGAAATCAGCGAATGACCGGAATCAATACCGAAACAGAGAGGCATTATGCGTTATTACATTTCCCCCTCACTCATGTGTATGGACATGATGCAGCTGAGCGACCAGCTGAACTTTTTGAACAGCAAAGCGGACAGATTGCATGTTGATGTGATGGATGGCCACTATGTCAAAAACCTGGCGCTCTCAACCAGCTTCGTGGCACAAATTCGCCCCTGGACCACTTTACCTGTCGATGTTCATCTGATGGTCGAAGAGCCGATGGCGTTTATCCCGGCCCTGTTGGACGCCGGAGCGGACGCCATCTCCGTTCACCCTGAAACCATCAGTCGTGAAGCCTTCCGCGTGATCAATACCGTGCGCCAGGCCGGCAAACAGGTCGGTATGGTGCTGAATCCCGCCACGCCGCTGGAAACGCTCAGCCACTACCTACACCTGCTCGATAAAGTCACCATCATGACCGTGGATCCCGGCTATGCCGGTCAGCCTTTTATTCCTGAAATGGTCGAAAAAATCGCCCGGCTTCAGCAGCTCAAGCAACAGCGTGGACTCAGCTTTCTTATCGAGGTTGATGGCTCATGTAACCGCCAGACCTACCGGAAATTGCTTGAGGCAGGCGCCCAGGTGCTGATTTTGGGAAGCAGCGGTTTATTCCGCCCGGATGTACCACTTGCTCAGGCCTGGGACACGCTGATCCAGGATCTTGACGAGGCGAGTCATTCCCCGGCCCACGCATAAAGGAGAGAGCAATGTCAGGCAAAGTCTGTGTATTTGGTTCATTTAACTGCGATATGGTTGCCCGGGTTGAACGCTTTCCGGTTCCTGGCGAATCCCTGGTCGCTTCCGGGAGTATGACCAGCGCCGGTGGCAAAGGCGCAAATCAGGCGACGGCGGCGCTGAAGGCCGGTGCCAATGTCCACTATATCGGCAAGATTGGTGAAGATACTTTTGGCCACTTCGCGCGCCGGCATCTCAAGACAGTGGGATTTAATGCCGTCACCTTACTGGTGACCGATGAGGTCCCCACCGGTAACGCGCTTATCTATGTCGCAGGCGATGATGCTGAAAACATGATTGCCGTCGATCCTGGCGCCAACATGACGGTGACCGATGATGAAATTGCCGGTTGCATTCCGGCGATCGGCTGCGCCGATGTGGTGCTGGTTCAGCTGGAGAATAATCTCTCTGCTATTGAACAGGTGGTTGCCGCAGGCAGGGCCTCCGGCGCCTTCGTGGTGCTCAATCCCGCCCCCTGGCAACCGGTCGACGATGTCTTTCTCAGCAACGTGGATTTACTGACCCCCAATGCCACGGAAGCCTGGCTGATGACCGGATGTCGGGTAGACGATCTGCCTGGCGCCGAACAGGCGGCCGAGGTGTTGCACTCGCGCGGAGCGAAAAACGTCATCATTACCCTCGGGGCGAACGGCGCTTTACTGAGTGAACAGGGCGTGAAAATCCATATCCCGTGTTTCCCCTCTCAGCCCTGTGATACCACGGGAGCAGGCGATGCCTTCAATGGGGCACTTGCTGCCCGCCTTGCCTGCGGCGATGCGCTCCATGAGGCCACCCGGTTTGCGGCGGCCTATGCCGCGGTCAGCGTCGAAAGGCGCGGCGCCTCATCTTTGCCCGATTATGAAGAAGCTCTGGAACGTCTTGCCCATGCCACTTCTGATGTTGAAGTGGCCTGAAACCCTACTGTAAAAAAACGATAACGAGGATAGACCATGAGTACGCTGATTACTGACAAAGTGGAGAAAGATGCGGTTCACCACGAAAAGCTGGATACCAGCGCCTATCTGGCGCATACCCCCTGGCTACAGTTTTTACTGGTGTGCTGCCTGTTTGCCCTCTGGGGTATGGCAGGTAACCTGAATGATATTCTGATTGCCCAGTTTAAAAAGGGCTTCGATCTGACCGATACCCAAACGGCATTGGTACAGTCGATTTTTTTCCTTGGCTACTTCTTTGTGGCGCTGCCCGCCGCCGCGCTGATCAAACGCTACTCCTATAAAGTGGCGATCGTGATTGGCTTATGCCTGTACGCGCTGGGCTGCTTTCTGTTTGTGCCCGCGGCTCAAATTATGACGTATGGCGCTTTCCTTGCCTGCCTGGGTGTGATTGCCTGCGGCCTCTCTTTTCTTGAAACATCCGCCAATACCTATTCCAGTCTGCTGGGACCGATACAGTCTTCAACGCAGCGCATTAACTTCTCGCAGATTTTTAACTCTCTGGGGGTAATTTCCGGCGTCCTTATCGGTCAGGTGATGGTCTTCGGCGAACACGATCCGAGTCACGAACAACTGCTGGCCATGCCCGCTGAGATGGCAGAAGCGGCGCGGCATCAGATGGTGAGTCAGGTCGTCGGACCTTATCTGATTATTGGCTCGGTGCTGGTTGTGCTGGCGCTGGTTTTTGTCTTTATTAAGTTCCCGTCCTGCAAGGGGGAACAATCTCAGCAGCAGCAGACGCCAGGCGAGAGTATGGGACCGACGCTGAAACGTCTCTTTGCGCTGCCGCGTTTTCGGCTGGGTGTCCTGTCGCAGTTTCTCTACGTCGGGGCGCAGGTTGGCGTCTGGAGTTTCACTATTCGTTTCGTACAGCTTGTTCAGCATGGGACCAGCGAGCACTCCGCCACCTACTGGCTGCTGGCCTCACTGGTTATCTATGCCATCGGTAAAGGTATCGCCACCTGGCTGATGAATCGTCTGAATCCCGCGGCGCTGCTGGGAGCGTTTGCATCAGTGGCGACGGTGCTGCTGCTGGTTGCGGTCTTCAGCCACTCGATGTTAGCGGTCTATGCGCTGATACTGGTGAGCTTCTGCATGGCTCCGTGCTGGCCAACCAACTTTGGTCTGGTGATTAAAGGGATGGGCAAAGATACGCAAACCGCCGGTTCCATTGTGGTGATGTCGATCATCGGCGGGGCGGTGATTCCGTTAGCGATGGGAATTATCTCCGATCTCAACGGCGGCAATATGCAAATCGCCTTTATGGTGCCGTTGTTATGCTTTGTGTATGTCGCTTTCTATGGCTTTTGGTGCGTGCGTAAAGGAGTATAAAATGCGTGACCTGATACGTAATTTAGCTCATATCGGCTACCAGGTGCAGGATATCGTGCGCTCGTTGGCCTTTTATCAGTCCCTCGGCTTTGTGCTGCAGCGCCGTTTTAGCAAACCCTCGGCGAGCGGGAATATTGAAGTCGCGTTTATCGAAATGGGTGGGGTGGTACTGGAGCTGTACCAGCTACCCAATGGCCTCGCCTTCGATCGCGCTCGCTGCGGGATAGACCATATCGCGCTGGAAGTCAGCGATCTTGCTGCGGTCATGACGATGCTCACGACGTTAGGTTATCCGCTGGATGAAAGGCCGGTCGAGGAAGAGAAGGTCCGGTTCCTGCTGATTCGTGGCCCGGATGGCGAACGTCTCGAGTTTGACCAGTCTCTGGCGTAATACTCACTTCGCGCACGCCTTTGATAACAATAGGGTTAAAGGGCTGTCTACCGGTTGGTGGGCAGGGCGCACCGATGACCTGGGTCGGCAAGTCAGTCTGCTGGCGCCTTAGCAAAGCATCCAGGCAGGTTAAATAACCTGCCTGATTTATTTTCCACCCGCCGAAATGTCACAAACAACGGGACGCATCCGGTGAGACGGGTAAAAAAAAGCTCCGGCGGATAGCGCCGGAGCGGGTATCAATTTACGCCAGACTGAGACTTATTTATTGTCCAGCGCGTAGGCAATCACGTAATCCCCACGATCCGGAGACTGGCGGGCGCCGCCTGCCGAGATCAGAATGTACTGTTTACCGGTTGTCGGTGAGACATAGCTCATCGGCGTACCGCCGCTGCCTACCGGCAGACGGGCTTTCCACACTTCTTTGCCGCTCGAGGTATCGAAGGCGCGCAGGTAATAGTCCTGAGTCCCGGCAATGAACACCAGTCCGCCCTGAGTCGCCAGCGTACCGCCCAGCGTAGGCATGCCAACCGGCATCTGAACACGCATTTTGATACCAAACGGTCCGGTATCCTGTACCGTACCGGCCGGAACCTGCCAGACGATTTTCTGGGTCTTCAGATCGATAGCCGACAGCGTACCGAAAGGCGGTTTCTGGCATGGGATCCCCAGCGGAGACATGAAGCGGTCTTTATTCACGCCATACGGCGTGCCTTTCAGCGGTACGGCACCCATCCCGGTGTTGACCGACTCGCCGCCGTTACTGGCTGCCGCCCGGTTGTTGTCCTGCTTGATCATCTGCACCCACAGGCCAAGACGCATGTCGTTGACGAACAGGTACTGATTATTGGGGTCAATAGACATACTGCCCCAGTTCATGCCACCCAATGAGCCCGGGAAGCTCAGGGACTTATCGGTATCCGGCGCGGTGAACAGACCATCATAACGCATCGATTTAAAGCTGATACGGCACATCAGCTGGTCGAACGGCGTTGCGCCCCACATATCCGATTCGCTCAGCTTTTCATTGCCAATCGATGGCATGCCGACGGAGAACGGCTGCGTTTTAGAATACTGTTCGTTCGGAATCGTGCGGGTTTTGACCGGCAGTTCTTTGACTTCGGTCAGCGGCTTACCGGTCAGACGGTCGAGCACAAAGATCTGTCCGGTTTTCGCGCCAATCACCACCGCCGGTTTGGTGGTGCCATCCTTCATCGGGAAGTCGATCAGGCTGGGCTGCATCGGCAGGTCGAAGTCCCACAGGTCGTTATGAACCGTCTGGTAAACCCACTTCTCTTTACCGGTAGTCGCATCGACGGCCAGCACGGACGCGCCGTATTTGTGGTTGAGCGCAGTACGGTTGGCCCCCCACAGGTCAACGGATGAGCTACCCATCGGCATGAACACGGTATTCATCGCCGGATCGTAAGACATCGGGGCCCATGAGTTAGGCGTACTGCGGACGTAGGTCTGGCCTTCCTGCAATTTGGCCGTAGGATCCTGGTTGCCCGGGTCGAAAGCCCAACGCATCTGACCGGTGATGACGTCGAAGCCACGAATAACGCCGCCAGGCATATCGGTTTGCACGTTATCGGCGACACGGCCGCCCACCACAACGGTGGTTCCGGCGAGGGTCGGGGCAGAGGTCAGCTGATATTTCGGATCGCTGGCGTCACCCAGACCGGCTTTCAGGTCAACGATGCCGTTATTACCAAAGGCGGAGCAAAACTCACCGTTATCCGCGTTAATAGCGACCAGGCGGGCATCGATGGTGTTCATCAGGATACGACGCTGACAGGTGTCACCGGCGGCCAAAGTCGGCAGGGGTACCGGGGTGGAACCCGGTACGTCAGGCTGAACGATAGGTTTGGTGGCATCGAAATAAGCCAGACCGCGGCAGCGGTTCCATACCTGAGATTGGGCGTTGATTTCACGTTTCCAGATCTGCTTACCGCTGTTTGCATCAACGGCAATCACGTTGTTATGCGGAGTACAAAGGAAAACTTTATCACCCACCTGCAGCGGCGTTTGCTGATCTTCCGCGCCGTTCCCGCCAGGGCTGATCGGAATATCGCCGGTATGGAAAGTCCAGGCGACCTTCAGGTCTTTGACGTTGTTACGGTTAATCTGATCGAGTGCGACGAAGCGGTCACCGCCGGGGGTATTACCGTAGTTTTCCCAGTTTTTTTGCGCTTTATTTGGCTCAACCGGGATCAGCGGCAGCTCTTCCCCTTTGAAGGCGACGGTCGGGTGCGGCTGGAACATTTGTACGAAGGCGCCCAGCATGCCGGCGGCTAATACGACCGCGAGGGCATAAGACAGTTTGCTGAAGCTGCTCTTGCCTTCGCGCTGACGCAGCGCGGGCCAGGTGGCAAAGCCAAACAGCATAAAGCCGGTGGGGACCATCAGACGGGAGACCAGCGGCCAGAAATCCCAGCCGGCATCAAACAACGCCCAAATCAGCGTCCCCAAAAAAACCAGAATGAACCACACCACAGCAGAGGATTTACTGCGGAAATACTGGACGGCAGAGAAG
The DNA here is from genome assembly GCF_002108615.1 of Klebsiella sp. YJ. NCBI lineage: Bacteria > Pseudomonadati > Pseudomonadota > Gammaproteobacteria > Enterobacterales > Enterobacteriaceae > Klebsiella > Klebsiella sp. YJ. The sequence continues at coordinate 4,511 of NZ_MTEG01000023.1, read as the reverse complement.
AGCATCACTATGCCGGCAATAAGAAAATACCAGCTACCGCCGAGAGAAATCAGTTTTCCCCCTTCAATGGCAAAGAACAGGCCGCTAAGACTTAGCGCCACCCCTAATATACAGCACCATATCCTGAGCACAGGGCTCGGCCGGTCGTGTAATTCAGACATGCAGGAACTCTCCGAAAAAAGCGTGATAGTTGTTACAGGGTCATGCGGGCAGATCTCTTCTGTAGAAAGAAGTACAACGACCTCAGCATAATCATTCAGCAGGTAATTGTACCACCTGGTTCAGGTCAATGTTAACTACTCATGCTTTTTAAACCATTTTTTTAACAAATTTGTACAATCGTCGTTAAAAAGCTTTTTTCAAACCATCGGATCGCTGGGAAAAAACCTGAAACCAGCTTCAGTTAACCGAATGGTCCACATATGATGTCGGCGGGATCTCAGAGGCCAGAAGATACAACGGTTGAGAGGGGAGATGACGCCTGTTCGTTTGCGCCGGTGTTTATACGAAAGTTAAGCGGACTTGTCCCCGGCGCGGGATATGCTTTAATTACCGTGGTTGCGGTAATCGCATCGTATTGAACAGAAATGGAGTTCATTGAATGAAGAACAATCTGATTATCTCGTTACTGTCCGTCATGGCTTTTTCCGCCTGCGCCGGGAGTGAATTAACGGTCAGCGATCTGGCGAAAAATACGCAGACTCAGGCCCTGTTTGCGCAGATGACGCAGCACCACTCGCTACCAGAGTGGGTTACCCAGGGGGGAACCTCATCGCAGCCGCAGAACGTGACTATTGGCGGCGTCCGCTATGTCGTTCTCCAGTCCTGCAAACCGCATGACTGTGCGTCACAAAGTATTGCGGTGCTCTATTCTCAGGAGGCAAAAAAAATGACCGGCGTCTTTTCCGTGAGCGCTGAGGACGGCGCCGAGCAGAAACTCAGCTGGCTGAATGTTCCCGATGAGCTATCGATAGACGGTAAAACGGTGCTGTTTGCCGCGCTGAGCGGCAGTCTGGATAACCATCCGGAAAGTTTTCACTTTAAATAATCCGCTGGCTTAAAGGGCAATCCGCGACGGGGCTGTTGTCGTCGCTGGCTGAGCAGGCGCCTGCCGCCGGTTTTTCGCGGGCGGCCGGTGCCTCAGCGACGGGCAAGGCCGGCGCGCCTGTGCCGCCTCGTCGCATTTTGCTCCAGCTGACGCCCCCGTTCCGCCGATATCCCGTAGCGTTCCGCCAGTTCGTGCAGCGTGGCTTTATTGTCCTCATCCAGCCAGCGCGCGCGGATAATCTCCTGGACATCTTTCGCTGAGACACCCAGCTCTCGGGCGACCATCTCTATTTCATCATGATTGAACCTGCCAGGGCGCTGCCTGGCTTTTCTCAGATTAAAGAAAAGTTTGCGCTGGGCTTTAGTCGTCGCCACTTTGACGATGCGCCAGTTACGCAGCACGTACTCGTGGATCTCGGCCTTGATCCAGTGTACGGCGAACGACACCAGCCTGACCCCGACGTCCGGGTCGAAGCGGCGTACGGCTTTCATCAGCCCGATGTTGCCTTCCGTTTGCCATCTGCGATGGTCGCGGAGACGGGCCGGTTTCGCCGGGCGGGGGCTTGCGCTAAAATCACGCCACTAGCAAAATATATAGTCGGAAATAAGCAGAAAATTATGATGTACTATTTTAGGGATAATGATTTATACCAGCATTTGCACGACATGGTATTGAATAGCGATATACCGGTGCTGCGGGTGATGGCCATCTTTATTCTTTTACACTGCGTGGCCCACTACCTGGTTTTGCCATATCTCGATCGCAAAGTCGCGAAGAAAAAAACATCAAAACTGACGATCGTTACCCATCATCACTTCTTTCATCGTATGGTATTAACCCTGCAAGGGGCAGTGCTGGCCGCCCAGCTGTCATTCATTGCCAACCCACACCATGAAATACTGGCGTGGATCCTGACCGGCGCGCGGATCTGGACCCTGACATTTGCGCTGCTCGCATTTTATGCCTTTATTGATGTTATCTGCGATTTACTCAAAACAAACCTTCAGTTTAAGGGCTTGCCTTATCACGGCCTTCAGCAAAGCCTCAAGCTGGCGGGGGCGGTGATTTATAGTATTTTACTTATTTCACTGCTGGTTGATAAATCACCGCTCATTCTGTTCAGTGGCTTAAGCGCCATTGCGGCAGTGCTGCTATTGGTCTTTAAAGACCCGCTCCTGGGGCTGGTCGCCGGGATACAGCTTGCCGCGAATGATATGCTGCAGCCGGGGGACTGGATTGAACTGGATTCCCTCGGCGCCAATGGCTCCGTCCAGGATATCGGGCTGACGACGGTCAAGGTGCTTAATTTTGACAATACCATCACCACTATTCCGACCTATACCCTGGTTTCCGGCTCGTTTAAAAACTGGCGCTATATGGTGGAGCATGGCGCCAGGCGCATCCAGCGTACGATTAATGTCGATATCGCCACGGTACGCATCCTGACCCCTGAGGGGAAACAGGCAATCGTTAATCATGACGCATTAGCGTCGCTGATGGCCGCTGACTCAGCGGCGAAAACCAATATCGAACTGTTTCAGGAATACGCTAAAGCCTGGCTGGCGCAGCATCCAGCTATCAGAACGGACATGACGCTGATGGTCAGACAGCTACCGTCCACCACCTACGGTTTGCCGGTCGAGTTCTATGCCTTTGCCAGCCAAACCGAGTGGGTCGCCTATGAGCAACTACAGAGTGAGATCTTTTCTCACCTGATGGGCATCATCTCGTTGTTTGATCTGAAGATCCATCAGCTTTCATGAGCGCATAGCATCCCGTTATTACTCCTTCTGCTACGCTTAAAGCTGATTTCACCTGCGGCAAGTCAGGAGGGTGAAATGCCCGCTTGCCGGGGGCGCAAAACAGGCCCGGCGCACCGGTCATCGGGTCAGTAATATAAAAAGAAGTCTTGTTTAAGGACGTTAAAAAATTTTGGCATCGATCCTAACGACCTGCCGCTCAACGCTATCAGCAACGCCATCGAACGTAATTTTTTGCATATGACCCGACAGAAACCTTTACCACCGATACATATCAACCCGATCGTTATTTTAATCTGACATAACCACGCTCTTCGGCCCCTCATTCCGAGGCAGCCAGCGGATAGGGAGAGCCAATCATGGAGATACATTATGCTAAATTTTGACCGTCATACTCCTCAACTTCTGAGTGAAGAGATCTTCAAAAAACAGCGCGGGGTTTTGCTGGTCGTTGCCTTCCTGTTACTGGTTGGCGGACTGATGTGCCTGATCAATCCATTTGCCACCGGGACCGTACTGAGCATTTTCGTCGGCGTCCTGCTAATGCTGAGCGGAGCGGGATTAATCGTTGGTATGTTTGCCAACCGTGCGCAAAACACCTGGCCCACGATCGGCGGTATTCTGCTCGGTATCGCCTATCTACTCTTTGGCTATGTTTTTATCTCCAGCCCGCTGGCGGGGATTCTGGCGCTGGCCGTTTATCTGGCGGTGCTGTTTGCTTTTGGCGGTATCGCGCGCCTGGTCGCGGGGTATGTACATCGCGGGCTGCCGGGAAACTGGCTGCAGTTTGTCATCGGTATTCTCGATCTGGTCATCGCCTGGACGCTGATCGGTTCAGGGCCGGAAGCTTCGGTGACGCTGGTTACCGCAATTGTGGGGATTGAGATGCTGGTGAGTTCTTTCGGCTTGTTCCAGGCCGCCCGCCTGTTTAAACGCGGTTAAGCGCGGCGGGTAAAAAGGCCGGGCCAGCTGGGTAGCCCGGTCTGTTCTTACCGGCGGCGGCCATCAGCAGCTTACAGCGTCGCCACTACTCCTGGCGCCAGCACGCTGGCCGCCCTGATAATGACCATCCACATCCGCTTTTTCCAGAACGGGCGAGGCGTCTCGTTTTCGCTGTTCATAGCCGTGTTCTCCGTTAATGTATGCCTCAATGGTAGCCTCATCAGCGCGGAGAGGCGGCCAGCCAGACAGAGATCGACGGCGGAGCCATATTTGGCCAGATGCTAATCCCGAGGTCGGTAAAACCAGGGAAAATCAACCCGAGGGTCAGCATAAAGGGACCATCGCTTGCCCGGCGGTTATAGGCGCTGCGGACGGGTGAAGAATATTTTTCCGCGAAACGGCTTAGGCGGTGGGCTGACCCATGATCAGGCCGTCACGCAGGATATCCGTTATCTCGCTAATCTCTGACATTGCCGACATTTTGACCATTGCCGGAAAGAAAATATCAGGGGAAGGGGCCAGTGGAATGACGAAACACTTTTCCAGACGTCGGGCATCCACCTCGGAAGCGGGTAACAGCGAGACCGCCTCCAGACCCGATTCCAGACAATCAATGATCGCTTTAGGCTGGGTGATATGCATGATAATGTTAGGATATTTAATGAGATGGTCACTCCCTCCTTCCCAGTACTATGCTGAGGACAGGCTTTCATTCGGAGAACCATCATGGAAAACATTGCGCTTATTGGTATCGATCTGGG
>NZ_MTEG01000022.1:0-107996 GCF_002108615.1 Klebsiella sp. YJ | reverse complement strand
TCTACGTGTGCGTAGTGGCGAGTCGGGGTGTCATATTCAACGTGAGAAGTGTTGATGGTGATACCACGAGCTTTTTCTTCCGGTGCGTTATCGATCTGGTCGAATGCACGAGCAGAACCACCGTAGGTTTTAGCCAGAACGGTAGTGATTGCAGCGGTCAGAGTAGTTTTACCATGGTCAACGTGGCCGATAGTACCGACGTTGACGTGCGGTTTTGTACGTTCAAATTTTTCTTTAGACACGGCTATATTCCTTACTATAGCGCTCTCCCCTTCAGGAGAGAGCACGGGATTTTGGTTTTAACCCTACGGCTTATTTACCACGGGCTTCAATTACGGCCTGAGCAACGTTGTTCGGCGCGTCATCATACTTCAGGAACTCCATGGAGTAAGAAGCACGACCTTTGGTCAGGGAACGCAGCTGAGTTGCATATCCGAACATTTCAGACAGCGGAACTTCAGCGTGAATCACAACGCCAGTCACGTTGGATTCTTGACCACGCAGCATACCACGACGACGGCTAAGGTCACCGATGACGTCACCAGTGTTCTCTTCCGGAGTTTCTACTTCAACCTTCATGATCGGCTCAAGCAGAACTGGTTTCGCTTTCTTAAAGCCATCTTTGAAGGCAATAGAAGCGGCCAGTTTAAACGCCAGTTCAGAGGAGTCAACGTCATGGTAAGAACCGAAGTGCAGACGCACGCCGAGATCAACTACCGGGTAACCTGCCAGCGGACCAGCTTTCAGCTGTTCCTGGATGCCTTTATCAACGGCCGGGATGTATTCGCCAGGAATTACACCACCTTTGATGTCGTTGATGAACTCGTATCCTTTCGGATTTGAGCCCGGCTCCAGCGGGTACATGTCGATCACAACGTGACCATACTGACCGCGACCACCAGACTGCTTGGCATGTTTACCTTCGATATCGGTAACTTTCGCACGAATCGCTTCGCGGTAAGCAACCTGAGGTTTACCGACGTTCGCTTCAACGTTGAATTCACGCTTCATACGGTCAACGATGATGTCGAGGTGCAGCTCACCCATACCGGCGATAATGGTCTGGTTAGATTCTTCGTCAGTCCATACGCGGAATGACGGGTCTTCTTTCGCCAGACGACCCAGAGCCAGACCCATTTTTTCCTGGTCAGCTTTGGTTTTCGGTTCAACAGCGATGGAGATTACCGGCTCAGGGAATTCCATACGCTCCAGAATGATCGGGTGATCCGGGTTACACAGGGTGTCACCAGTAGTCACGTCTTTCAGACCGATAGCAGCAGCGATGTCGCCCGCGCGAACTTCTTTGATCTCTTCACGTTTGTTAGCGTGCATCTGTACGATACGACCGAAACGCTCACGTGCAGATTTCACGGAGTTCAGGATGGTATCACCAGAGTTAACCACACCGGAGTAAACGCGGAAGAAGGTCAGGTTACCCACGAACGGGTCGGTAGCGATTTTAAATGCCAGAGCAGCAAACGGCTCTTCATCGCTAGCGTGACGCTCAGCCGGAGTATCTTTACCGTCGTCCAGAATACCGTTGATCGCAGGTACATCAACCGGGGATGGCAGGTAATCAATTACCGCATCCAGCATCGCCTGAACACCTTTGTTCTTAAATGCAGAACCACAGGTTACCAGGATGATTTCGTTGTTCAGAACACGCTGACGCAGAGCTTTTTTGATCTCTTCTTCAGTCAGTTCTTCACCACCCAGGTATTTCTCCATCAGCTCTTCTGAAGCTTCTGCAGCGGACTCGATCAGGTTCTGGTGCCATTCTTCAGCCAGATCCTGCATGTCAGCCGGGATATCTTCATAGGTGAAGGTTACGCCTGCGTCTTCTTCGTTCCAGTTGATGGCTTTCATTTTCACCAGGTCAACAACACCGGTGAAACCTTCTTCAGCACCAATTGCCAGCTGCAGCGGAACCGGGTTCGCGCCCAGACGGGTTTTGATCTGACCAACAACTTTCAGGAAGTTCGCACCCATGCGGTCCATTTTGTTAACGAACGCAATGCGCGGAACTTTATATTTGTTTGCCTGACGCCATACGGTTTCAGACTGCGGCTGAACACCACCAACTGCGCAGTAAACCATTACCGCACCATCAAGCACACGCATGGAACGTTCTACTTCGATAGTGAAGTCAACGTGCCCCGGGGTGTCGATGATGTTAACGCGATGCGGTTCATACTGCTTAGCCATACCAGACCAGAATGCAGTAGTCGCTGCGGAGGTGATAGTGATACCACGCTCTTGCTCCTGCTCCATCCAGTCCATGGTTGCTGCGCCGTCATGAACTTCACCGATTTTGTGGTTTACACCGGTGTAGAACAGAATACGTTCGGTAGTAGTGGTTTTACCGGCGTCGATGTGCGCACTGATACCGATGTTACGGTAGCGTGCGATGGGTGTTGTACGAGCCATTTGATTCCTCGTTTATTTCTTTAGGCGTTCAGTTAAGTTATCCAGCACGGGCGACTTACCTGAAGCGCCCGCCTGGTGACTATGACTCCGAAGGGATTACCAACGGTAGTGAGCGAACGCCTTGTTGGCTTCTGCCATGCGGTGAACGTCTTCACGTTTCTTAACTGCAGTACCTTTGTTGTCTGCAGCGTCAGAAAGTTCGTTCGCCAGACGCAGAGCCATGGATTTATCACCACGTTTACGAGCAGCTTCTACGATCCAACGCATTGCCAGGGCATTACGACGAACCGGACGGACTTCAACTGGAACCTGGTAAGTAGAACCACCTACGCGGCGGGACTTAACTTCGACGGTCGGACGGACGTTGTCCAGAGCGACTTCGAAAGCTTCCAGTTCATTTTTACCAGAGCGCTGAGCCAGGGTCTCCAGCGCGCTGTATACGATAGCTTCTGCAGTAGATTTTTTACCATCTACCATCAGGATGTTTACAAATTTTGCCAGCAGTTCTGATCCGAACTTAGGATCTGGAAGGATTTTACGCTGACCAATGACGCGACGACGTGGCATGGAAATACTCCGTTGTTAATTCAGGATTGTCCAAAACTCAAAGAGTTTAGTTTGACATTAATATAAAACGTTTGGCCTTACTTAACGGAGAACCATTAAGCCTTAGGACGCTTCACGCCATACTTGGAGCGAGCTTGCTTACGGTCTTTAACGCCGGAGCAGTCAAGCGCACCACGAACGGTGTGGTAACGAACACCCGGAAGGTCTTTTACACGACCGCCACGGATCAGGATCACGGAGTGTTCCTGCAGGTTGTGACCTTCACCACCGATGTAGGAGGTGACTTCGAAACCGTTAGTCAGACGAACACGGCAAACTTTACGCAGTGCGGAGTTCGGTTTTTTAGGAGTGGTGGTATATACGCGAGTACATACGCCACGTTTCTGCGGGCAGGCTTCCAGTGCAGGCACGTTGCTCTTTGCAACTTTGCGTGCGCGTGGTTTGCGTACCAGCTGGTTAATTGTTGCCATTAAATAGCTCCTGGTTTTAGCTTTTGCTTCGTAAACACGTAATAAATCGCCTCATATAATATGAGGACGCAGAATTTTAGGGCGGTGCCGAAAAGGTGTCAAGAAATATACAACGATCCCGCCATTACCAGGACAACTGTCCAGGATGTTTGACCGACATTCTGACGAAATCAGTATAGCTAACCCTGATGACACTGTCCGCAATTTGACCAGCCAGCCCGCGGGCATCGATATCGTCTTGCAGAGCATGAATGGTTATGGGGGCAGAGTGCAGGATTTCAAGGAAGGGTCCGCCGGCAATAGCCGCAATCACGCCATCAGAAAGCAGCAGGAGATCGTCGCCATCCTTTACCAGGCGCAGCATCGCGCGGAGATCGGTGTGCCACGGGGACGAGCTGAGTGTGTGGAGCATTCAGTCCTCAGAAACGTAAAATCACGTTGAAATCATCGAGTCGGGCGCGCAGCGCTTCGGGTTCAAGCCACCCGGCATCCACTACCCACGCCGTCCCGGCATTCAGGCCGCGTTCGCGGGCAGACGCTGCGCATATCCAGCACGCGTCGATATCGTACAGCGGCAAAAGTTTAAAGGTCGCGATGTAATCGCGGGCAAGCACCGCCGACGGTTGTTGCCCGGGCAGCAGTTGGAAGACGCCGTCGCCGACAAAGAATACGCCGATCTCATCGGTCAGCGCGGAAGTCGCCAGCAGCGCATCCAGACCTTCCCGACCCGACGCAGAACCATGTGGGGCAGAAGAAAAAACAAAGGCAACGCGTTTCATCAGAACTGCACCATCCGATCGCAGGTTAATGAGGCTTCCGCCAGCGCACCCAAGCCGCTCAGCGTAAATCCGGGCTGCAGATTATGACCCGGCAACCCCAGCTGCTGAGCTTCTTGTTCATCGGTGACACCGCGACGCAGGGCTGCCGCCACGCAGATGTGCAGCGCGACAGCATGATCGTCATGCAGCCGCTGCCACGCGCGTACCAGGTCAAATTCATCGCTGGCGGGTGCAGTCAGCTGGTTGGCGTTGTAGACGCCTTCACGATAGAAGAAGACACAGTCCAGCTCATGACCCTCTTGCAAAATGGCCTGGGCAAACTGCCAGGCGCTGCTGGCCTGCTGCGTACCGTAGGCTGGCCCTGTCACCGTAATGGCAAAACGCATTACTTATCCAGCCCCTGGAAATCGCCGCTCTTAAACTGACGGATATAGAGATAGACCGTATGTTTGGAAATATTCAGCCGATCGGCAACCTGGTTGATGGCATCTTTGATATCAAAGATCCCTTTCTCGTAGAGATTCAGGACAATCTGGCGATTTTTAGCATTGTTGGAAACATTACGGTCAGCATTCACTTCTTCGATAGTGAACTCAAGAGTTTGAGCGACCAAATCGTCGACGGACGAGGCAAAGTTAACCTGAGAGTTCACCTCAGGCGTTTCCGGCGGAATAAAGGTGCTCATTATCTGTGAGAACGGCACATCAAGGTTCATGTTGATGCACAGCAGACCGATGACCCGATGTTCACGGTTGCGAATCGCGATCGTGACGGACTTCATCAGGACGCCGCTCTTCGCCCGCGTAAAGTAACACTTGGATACGCTGCTATCGGCCCCCGTCATATCATGCAGCATGCGCAGCGCAAGATCGGTAATCGGCGAGCCGATTTGGCGCCCGGTATGCTCACCGTTGGCGATGCGGATGGCGGAGCATTTCAGATCCTGTAAAGAATGCAGCACGATCTCGCAATGGGAACCAATGAGCATCGCTAACCCGTCCACAACCGCTTCATAGGATTTGAGGATATCGAAGTCGGTCTGGTCGAAAGGACGTTGATCCAGCAGGTCAAGCTCACTGGTTTCGTTGGTTAAAAGCGACCTGGACATGAAAAAAAGCACTCCTTTTCAGGAGCCTGTCATTTTTTACACAAAACCGTTCAAGATGCGCTGAGGTGCACGTCCGAGACATTCGTCACCACGAATTTGACCAGCCGTAAGCTGGCGAGGTAAGAGGCAAACATGTCTCTTATCACGTCTCAGGGCTGACTCCAGTGCGTAACCGGAATAAGCGGATGCAGCCAATGCAGAGGCAGCTTGAAGGATGAGGTGTAGCTTGTCAGGGCAGGCTCATCATCATTATTAAGCTAACTAAAGTAATACAGCGCTTGAGGCACTTTCCAGTTTTAATTATATCTGCCCCAAATAAAAAAGCCGCCGCCTTTAACGGCGGCGGCTTAGACCAGATTACTTCTTCTCGTCTGCGCTTTGTGCGTCAGCTTTGGCATCAGCCGCCGCTTCAGGCTTGGCATCGGCTTTCGGTGCCGGTTTGATATCCAGCAGTTCTACGTCGAAGACCAGCGTGGAGTTAGCCGGAATACCCGGGACGCCAGTTTTGCCGTAAGCCAGATCCGGTGGGATGACCAGCTTGATTTTGCCGCCTTTCTTGATATTTTTCAGGCCTTCAGTCCAGCCAGGGATAACGCCGTCCAGACGGAAGGAGAGCGGCTCACCGCGGGTGTAGGAGTTATCGAACTCTTTACCGTCAATCAGCGTACCTTTGTAGTTCACGACAACAGTGTCGCTGTCTTTCGGTGCGTCGCCGGTCCCTTCTTTCTCAACTTTGTACAGCAGGCCAGATTTAGAGGTTTTTACGCCCTTCTCTTTTGCGAAGGTGTCGCGATAGGCTTTGCCTTTAGCATCGTTTTCAGTCGCGTCTTTTTCCATTTTCTGCTGAGCAGCAGTTTTTACGCGAGTCTCGAAGGTTTGCAGAGTCTGCTCGATTTCTTGATCGGACAGTTTGCTTTTATTCGCAAACGCATCCTGAACACCGGCAATCAGCTGATCTTTATCCAGCTTGATACCCAGTTTTTCTTGTTCTTTCAGGGAGTTTTCCATGTAACGTCCCAGTGAAGCACCCAGCGCATAAGCAGATTTTTGATCGTCATTTTTAAATGCCGCTTTGCTATCCGTTGCAGGTGCCGTCTTCGCGGCAGTATCAGCCGCAAAGGTCAGCGGTGCATTCAGGGCGACAGCCATCGTGGTCGCCAGCAGCGTTACTTTAAACAGTGATTTCATCCATTTCTCCAGGGCCGGGGCATCTCACCCCAGGGTTATCGTAAAAAGCAAAAAAGGTACTATAGAACGTTGCAGAGCAAATCTACATACAGACCTTCCTGAATATCGCCAGTTTTCAGACTATTTTTGTATAAATAAGTTTCCTGTCTTACGCGAGGTTGCTGCGCGAAGGGTGAAAGTTGAGTAGAATCCGCTCGCGAAATAAGACAGAAGAGGTGACTCATGCACGACAGTACACTGGAGACTCGCCTGGCGGAGCTGGAAAGCCGGCTGGCGTTTCAGGAAATCACCATTGAAGACCTCAACAAGACCGTCACCGCCCATGAGATAGAAATGGCGAAGATGCGTGAACATATGCGCTTGATGGTTGAAAAACTGAAAGCGACCCAATCATCGCATATCGCATCACAGGCAGAAGAAACGCCCCCACCACATTATTGAGGCGTAAAAAAAGCGGGTTTCCCCGCTTGACTATCTCCGGCAGCGCTATGTCTACCGGATTGAATACCCTAAGAATTTCGATTCGCAGAACGACGGCAGGCTTGAGAACTCCCGGCAGCATAGAGAACAATGTCACCGGGGTTTGAAAGCCAGGCCAACGCGCCTGCGGCCTGAAAGACGACGGGGATTAGTGGCAACCGCAGCCGCCGTTACCACAACCACCTTTGCCATGTTCATGACCGTGGTCGTGATCGTGGCCGTGGCCGCCGCAGCAACCTTCATGATCGTGGTCATGATCGTGGCCGTGGGCGCCGTGCACGTGACCGTGCTCCAGCTCTTCTGCAGTCGCTTCGCGAATCGCAACAACTTCAACGTTGAACTTCAGATTCTGGCCAGCCAGCATGTGGTTACCGTCAACCACTACGTGCTCATCGTCCACTTCGGTGATTTCAACCGGCACTGGACCCTGGTCGGTTTCCGCCAGGAAACGCATGCCAACCTGCAGTTCGTCAACGCCCATGAAGACGTCTTTAGGAACACGCTGAACCAGATTTTCGTCGTACTGGCCGTACGCATCGTTCGCGCCGACTTCTACGTCAAATTTGTCGCCCACTTCATGACCATCCAGCGCATTTTCCAGGCCGGAAATCAGGGAGCCGTGACCATGCAGGTAGTCCAGCGGCGCGCTTACCGGAGACTCATCAACCAACACACCGTCTTCTGTACGTACCTGATAGGCCAGGCTGACCACCAGGTCTTTTGCTACTTTCATGATATCTCCTGAGCATGGGAAGAATAGTGGCGCAGATTGTAGCGGAATTCTGCAGCCGTGTACCCTCTAGCTTAAAAAAAGGCGACAGATAACGCTAGTCCGGATGAAAAATGCCAATCACTTGTTCATCTTTGCGGACGTGCTCGCGCGCCTCTTTATCCGCCTCACGCATCTGGTGACCACACTTAACACACTCAACAATATCGACATTATTCTCACGCCACATTGCCAGAGAATCCTGCGCCTGGCACGCCGGACATTTTGCACCGGCAATAAAACGTTTACGTACAGCCATCATTATTTGACCCTTATTCAAACTCATCCCAACCGTCAAGCTGCCTGCTCTCTTTCTGCATCTCGCGCTGGAAAATCTCTTCCAGCTCCCGGCGAGCCTCCCGCACGCGTGATATCTGCAGCGTATCAGTATTCACGGGCATTAACTCACGCAGCATTCGCATATCCAGACGACGGAAGTGCAGCTGCGCACGCTGCGCCTGATGCGGATGCATGCCCAGGGTAATCAATGCCTTGCGCCCCAACTCCAGCGCGCTGGAAAACGTTTCACGCGAAAACTGTTTCACGCCGGCCTGCAGCAATTCATGCGCCTCAACACGCCCCCGGGCGCGCGCCAGAATATTCAGATGCGGAAAGTGTTGCTGACACATCTCCACCAGCTTCATGGTATCTTCCGGCTCGTTGCAGGTGATAACAATCGACTGCGCATCCTCCGCCCCCGCCGAGCGCAGCAGCTCCAGTTGCGTCGCATCGCCAAAATAGACTTTATAGCCATATTTACGCATCAGGTTAACCGCACTGATATCGCGCTCCAGCACGGTAATCCGCATTTTATTGGCCATCAGCAAACGACCAATAACCTGCCCGAAGCGGCCAAAGCCGACAATAATCACCTGCGGTTTATCGTCCTCAACCCACGGCGCTTCATCTTCTTCTTCCGGTTGGTTAAAGCGCCGGGAGAGAATTTGATCGATAAGCGTCATCAGCAGCGGCGTCGTCATCATCGATAGCGTGACCGTCACCAGCAGCAGCGCCATCTGATCGTTTTCGAACAGTCGCAGCGAGGCCGGCAGTGAGAACAGCACAAACGCAAACTCGCCCCCCTGGCTCAGCACTCCCGCAAACTGCATCCGTTCCGAGCTACGCAACCCGTATACCCGCGCCAGGCCGTACAGCACGAGGCTTTTCACCGCCACCAGCACGGCAACGCTTGCCGCCACCCACAGTAAGTGGGTATAGAGCACGCCCAGATTCAATGCCATGCCGACGGAAATAAAGAACAACCCGAGCAAGAGCCCTTTAAACGGCTCAATGGCGATCTCCAGCTCATGGCGATACTCGCTTTCAGCCAGCAGAACGCCGGCGATGAAGGTACCGAGCGCCATAGACAGACCGAGCGCGTCCATAAACAAGGCCGATCCCAGTACCAGCAGCAGCGTCGCGGCGGTAAATACTTCTCGGACCCCGGAGCCGGCGATAAACCGAAAAACAGGTCGCAGCAGAAAACGGCCGCCAATAAGCATCCCCGCGAAGGCCAAAACCTTCAGCCCGACGGTCACCCAGTTAAGATGGTCATCACCGGAACCGGCCAACAGCGGAACCAGAGCCAGCGCGGGGATCACCGCCAGATCCTGGAACAGCAGCACGGAAAAACCCAGCTGGCCGGACTCGCTGCGACTCATTCCTTTCTCACGCATCAGCTGCAGCGCCATTGCCGTGGACGACATCGCCAGACCAATACCGCCGACTACCGCCGCCTGCCAGGAAAACCCGGTCACTATCAGTAATCCGCCGAGGATACCCGCGCTGAGCACGACCTGCGCCGCCCCGACGCCAAAAATGGAGCTGCGCAGGCGCCAGAGCTTAGCCGGATTCAGCTCCAGTCCGATGATGAACATCAGGAACACAACGCCCAGTTCGGAGAAGTGCAAAATCTCATCGACATCGCTAATAAATCCCAGCCCCCAGGGACCAATCGCAATGCCGGCCAGCAGATAGCCTAATACCGCACCGATGCCCAGCCGGGCGGCCAACGGCACCGCCACCACGGCAGAAAACAGAAACAAGACTCCCGCTAACAGCAGATCAGCGCCCTCCATTTATGCCTCCTGCCGCGATGGGATTAGCCAGCCAGTCGCGATAAGCACGCGCGTGATTTTTCAGATCGGCAGGCGATTGTCGGCGAGCCCAGTAGACAATAATCGGACTCATCCAGTGCATCCGGCACATGCCGGCAGTCAGTTCAAATGGGCGCAGGATGTCGTTCATGGGATAGCGATTGGCATCGCGTCGGTAGGCGCTCTCGGGCTCACCGGTGGTAATCACGCTACGCCAGTACTTTCCCGCAAGCTGGTTCCCTCCGGCGCCGCTGGCAAAGCCGCGGGTCAGCACTCTGTCCAGCCACTCCTTCAGCAATGCCGGGCAGCTCCACGTATAAAGCGGGTGCTGGAAAACAATCACCTCATGCTGGCGCAACAGATCCTGCTCGTGAGCAATATCGATAAAAAAATCTGGGTAGTGTGCATAGAGATCGTGCACGGTGACATTAGGCAACTGTAAAGCCGGTTCAAGTAAAACCCGGTTGGCCACGGAATCCTGGGATTCTGGGTGGGCATACAGCAGCAAAACCTTCGCTGTCTGAGACATCATTCCCCTCCCGAACGTCTTCTGGTGGCCTGTACAACGGCTGCGTCCCGACGCAACCAGAATGACTTTGTGTATCGTCTTCGTTTTGGGCTACCATTGCGGCCCGGTGGAGCAATTTGCTACCACATTACATTATCATAATGACAAACTAACATAGTCAGAACATACGGCGCCTTATGATTGTTTTCTCCTCGTTACAAATTCGTCGCGGCGTACGGGTCCTCCTGGACAACGCCACCGCAACCATCAATCCTGGCCAGAAGGTCGGCCTGGTGGGAAAAAACGGCTGCGGCAAATCCACGCTGCTGTCGCTTTTGAAAAACGAGATTAGCGCCGACGGCGGCAGTATGACCTTTCCGGGTAACTGGCAGCTGGCGTGGGTTAATCAGGAAACCCCTGCGCTGCCGCAGCCAGCCATTGATTATGTTATTGATGGCGATCGCGAATACCGCCAGCTCGAAGCCGATTTAAACCTGGCCAACGAGCGCAATGACGGCCACGCCATCGCAACGGTGCACGGTAAACTGGATGCCATTGATGCCTGGACCATCCGTTCGCGCGCCGCCAGCCTGCTGCACGGGCTGGGGTTCAGTAATGAGCAGCTTGAAAGCCCGGTCAGCGACTTTTCCGGCGGTTGGCGTATGCGCCTGAACCTCGCGCAGGCGCTGATTTGTCGTTCCGATCTGCTGCTGCTCGATGAACCGACTAACCACCTCGATCTCGATGCGGTCATCTGGCTGGAAAAATGGCTGAAAGGCTACACCGGCACGCTGATTCTGATCTCTCACGATCGTGACTTCCTGGACCCGATCGTCGATAAAATTATTCATATCGAACAGCAAACGATGTTCGAATACACCGGCAACTACAGCTCGTTTGAAGTGCAGCGCGCAACCCGTCTGTCACAGCAGCAGTCGATGTATGAAAGCCAGCAACTGCGCGTCGCGCATCTGCAAAGTTATATCGACCGCTTTCGCGCCAAGGCCACCAAGGCCAAGCAGGCGCAAAGCCGTATTAAGATGCTGGAGCGTATGGAGCTTATCGCTCCGGCTCACGTCGATAACCCGTTCCACTTCAGTTTCCGCGCGCCGGAAAGCCTGCCAAACCCGCTGCTGAAAATGGAAAAAGTCAGCGCCGGCTACGGCGAACGGGTGATTCTGGACTCGATCAAGTTAAACCTGGTGCCCGGTTCGCGCATTGGCCTGTTAGGGCGCAACGGCGCCGGCAAGTCGACGCTGATCAAACTGCTGGCTGGCGAACTCCAGCCGCTGCATGGCGAGATTGGCCTCGCTAAAGGCATTAAGCTCGGCTACTTCGCTCAGCATCAGCTGGAGTTTCTGCGCGCTGACGAATCCCCATTACAGCATCTGGCTCGCCTGGCGCCTCAGGAGACAGAGCAGAAGCTGCGCGACTATCTCGGCGGATTTGGTTTCCAGAGCGATAAGGTCAACGAAGAGACTCAGCGTTTCTCCGGCGGTGAAAAGGCCCGTCTGGTGCTGGCGTTAATCGTCTGGCAGCGCCCTAACCTTCTGCTGCTCGATGAACCGACGAACCACCTCGATCTCGATATGCGTCAGGCCTTGACCGAAGCGCTGATTGATTTCGAAGGCGCGTTGGTTGTGGTCTCGCACGATCGCCACCTGATCCGTTCCACCACCGACGATCTCTATCTGGTGCATGACGGCAAAGTCGAGCAGTTCGATGGCGACCTGGAGGATTATCAGCAGTGGCTCAGCGACTCACAGAAACAGGAGAGCTCGTCGTCTGACGTGGCGAAAGAGAGCGGTAACAGCGCGCAGGCCCGCAAAGACCAGAAACGTCGGGAAGCGGAATTACGCACGCTCACTCAACCGCTGCGTAAAGAGATTACCCGCCTCGAAAAAGAGATGGATAAGCTCAACGCGCAGCTCGCCCAGGCGGAAGAGAAGCTCGGCGACAGCGGGCTGTATGATGCCTCCCGCAAAGCCGAGCTGACCACCTGTCTGCAGCAGCAGGCCAGTGCCAAATCCGGTCTGGAAGAGTGTGAAATGGCCTGGCTGGATGCACAAGAGCAGCTGGAACAGATGCTGCAGGAAGGTTAAGACCGGTTATGATCGGGCAGGGGGCATAAACGCAGCGGCGCCAGGTTATGGGAACACGTCGTGATATGCCCCTGCTAAAAACCGCAACACTCATCTGCGAAGAGGCATTGCCATGGTAAAAAAAACGCTCATCTCCCTCTCACTGCTTTGCACCCTGACCCACTCTGCTTTTGCCGCCTACACCGCAAGCGAATTAAAGAACAAAGAAAACGTCATCGCTTTTTATAATAAGGCGCTGAACGATAAAGACTTTGATGCCGCAAAAACCTACCTAGGGCAGGAGTATATCCAGCATAATCCTGGCGCGAAGGATGGGCCTGAAGGCTTTCGTCAATTCATCGCCTTTCTGAAAGAGAAATTCCCCGACTCTCACAGCGAGATTAAACGGGTGATTGTCGACGGCGACTATGTCGTTCTGCACGTTGCGTCCACCGGCCGCGAGCCGGGCGTCACCCGGGCGATTATCGATATTTTCCGCCTCGATGCGCAGAACAAGATCGTTGAGCACTGGGATGTTATTCAGACGGTTCCGGAAAAAACCGCCAGCGGCAACAGCATGTTTTGAGCCAGCCCCACGGCCATTCGCTCCTGGCGGGGCCGTTTCCCCTTCCAGCCCTCCCGGGCAGCGGGTCATCCTTATCCCGCAAGAGCAGTCCTCATCCGGCTTCAATTTCGTGTAACCTATAGCGCAGGCCGCAAGACCACATATTGGATAACCTGCGCACTTCATGCGCGGTATACTGTTTTATAAGATGATTAACTGCTCTGGTGCTATGGTTGAAATCACCCCCACAGAAATGACGCCCCCCGAAGACGACTCGCGCGAGTTTCACCCTATGCGCGGCGTGGGCAATCGTCATCTGCAGACCATGCTGCCGCGCCTGATTCGCCGTAAGCTGGGATTCACGCCGCACTGGCAGCGACTTGAACTCCCGGACGGTGATTTTGTCGATCTGGCGTGGAGCGAAGACCCCGCCGGGGCGCAACATAAACCGCGACTGGTCGTGTTCCACGGACTGGAGGGCAGTCTGCACAGCCCCTATGCTCATGGCCTTATCCATGCAGCCATGCAGCGCGGCTGGCTGGGCGTGGTGATGCATTTCCGCGGCTGTAGCGGCGAACCCAATCGCAATAACCGCATCTATCATTCGGGTGAAACCGAAGATGGCAGCTGGTTCCTGCACTGGCTACAACGCGAATGGGGTGCGGTGCCGACCGCCGCCGTCGGCTATTCGCTGGGCGGCAATATGCTGGGCTGCCTGCTGGCCGAAGAAGGCGATAATGTCCCGCTGGATGCCGCGGTTATTGTCTCAGCCCCGTTCATGCTCGAAGCCTGCAGCTATCATATGGACAAGGGCTTTTCCCGGGTCTATCAACGTTATCTGCTCAATCTGTTAAAGGCCAACGCCGCGCGTAAGCTGAAAGCCTATCCCGGCTCGCTACCGGTTGATCTGCGCCAGCTCAAAGGTATGCGCCGCATCCGCGAGTTTGACGATATGATCACTGCCCGGATTCACGGATTTGCGGATGCGCTGGACTACTATCGCCAGTGTAGCGCAATGCCGCGGCTCAGCGACATTACTAAACCGACGTTGATCATTCATGCGAAGGACGATCCTTTTATGGACCACCACTCCATTCCGCCGCAAGAGCAACTCCCGGTAAACGTCGAGTATCAGCTGACAGAAAATGGCGGACACGTCGGATTCGTTGGCGGCACGCTGCGCAAGCCGGAAATGTGGCTGGAAAAGCGTATCCCGGACTGGTTAACCCGTTGGTTGGGAGTACAAAAATGATTATTCCCTGGCACGATCTGGATCCCGAAACGCTGGATAACCTGATCGAAAGCTTTGTGTTGCGTGAAGGCACCGATTATGGTGAACATGAACGCTCGCTGGCGGATAAAGTCGCCGACGTCAAACAGCAATTGAAAAGCGGAGAAGCCGTACTGGTGTGGTCAGAACTGCACGAGACGGTCAACATCATGCCCCGCAAGCAGTTTCACGGCTAAGGCGGCGCCACACATCGTTTAATCTGGGAGTTGTTATGTCTGCCAAACATCCGGTGATTGCCGTCACGGGCTCCAGCGGCGCGGGAACCACGACCACCAGCCTCGCCTTTCGTAAAATTTTCGCACAGCTAAACCTGCGTGCCGCTGAGGTGGAAGGCGACAGCTTCCATCGCTATACCCGCCCGGAAATGGACATGGCGATCCGCAAAGCGCGCGATCAGGGGAAACACATCAGCTACTTCGGTCCGGAAGCCAACGACTTCGGTCTGTTGGAAAACACCTTCCTTGAGTACGGGCGTAACGGTAGCGGCCAGTCGCGCAAGTATTTGCATACCTATGATGAGGCGGTGCCGTGGAATCAGGTGCCGGGCACATTCACACCGTGGCAACCGCTACCGGAACCGACCGATGTCCTGTTTTATGAAGGGCTGCACGGCGGGGTTGTTACGCCGCAGTATAACGTCGCGCAGAATGTCGACCTGCTGGTCGGCGTGGTGCCTATCGTCAACCTGGAATGGATTCAGAAGCTCATCCGCGATACCAGTGAACGCGGCCACTCCCGTGAAGCGGTGATGGATTCCGTGGTCCGTTCAATGGAAGACTATATCAACTTCATTACGCCGCAGTTTTCGCGCACCCATATCAACTTCCAGCGCGTCCCCACTGTCGACACCTCCAACCCGTTTGCGGCGAAGGGCATTCCGTCATTGGATGAAAGCTTTGTGGTGATCCACTTCCGCAACCTGCAGGATATCGATTTCCCCTGGCTGCTGGCGATGCTGCAGGGGTCGTTTATCTCGCATATCAATACGCTGGTGGTGCCTGGCGGGAAAATGGGGCTGGCGATGGAGCTCATCATGACGCCGCTAGTCGAACGACTGATGGAAGGGAAGAAAATCAGTTAACCACGTTTAAAAACCCCGAGCGCATGGCGCTAAGCGGGGTTTTCGTCCTTCACTCACGGCTCCCGGATAAGGCGTTTGCGCCGCTCTCCGGGAAGACTGCTTAGCCTTCCACCACTTCATAGGTGTGGGTGATATTCACCGCTTTTTGCAGCATCAGCGCCACCGAGCAGTATTTCTCCGCCGACAGATCCACCGCACGGGAAACGGCCGCCTCTTTCAGCTCCTTGCCGGTGACGATAAAATGCATGTTGATATGGGTAAACAGGCGCGGCGCCTCTTCCCGACGTTCAGACGTCAGCTTGACTTCACAGTTGGTCACGTTGTGACGACCTTTCTGCAAAATAGACACGACATCGATCGCGCTACATCCGCCCGCCGCCATCAGCACCATCTCCATTGGGCTTGGCGCTTTATCTCCGGAGTTGCCGTCCATCAGAATCTGGTGACCTGACGCCGACTCTCCGATGAAGGTTAACCCTTCAACCCATTTCACACGAGCTTGCATAAAATTTAACTCCGAGGTTGCAATTTTCCTGACAGATTACGCGTACATAACAATTCTCGCAACGGAAGGCGACCTGCATCATGCTGAAGCGAGACACCAGGAGACATGCGGCAAAAGCTATGCTAAAACAGTCGGGATGCTACAGTATTACATTGATGTACTGCATGTATGCAGAGGAGTTCACATTACAGGCTGAAGAAAACTCACCAGCCGTTTCCCAGGCATAGGGAAACAATACGATTGCATGCCCGGATGCCGTGTAGTGTCGGCACCCGGAGATAGCTTATAACAGAGGATAACCGCGCATGGTGCTTGGCAAACCGCAAACAGACCCTACCCTCGAATGGTTCTTGTCTCATTGCCACATTCATAAGTACCCATCTAAAAGCACGCTGATCCACCAGGGTGAAAAAGCAGAAACGTTGTACTACATCGTCAAAGGCTCTGTGGCTGTGCTCATCAAGGATGAAGAAGGTAAAGAGATGATCCTCTCTTACCTCAACCAGGGCGATTTCATCGGTGAATTAGGCTTGTTTGAAGAAGGCCAGGAGCGTAGCGCCTGGGTACGTGCGAAAACCGCATGTGAAGTGGCCGAAATCTCCTACAAAAAATTCCGTCAGCTCATTCAGGTTAACCCGGATATCCTGATGCGCCTGTCGTCGCAGATGGCTCGCCGTCTGCAGGTGACCTCAGAAAAAGTGGGTAACCTTGCCTTCCTCGACGTCACCGGGCGCATCGCTCAGACGCTGTTGAACCTGGCAAAACAGCCGGATGCGATGACCCACCCTGATGGTATGCAAATTAAAATTACCCGTCAGGAAATTGGTCAGATCGTTGGCTGTTCCCGCGAAACCGTTGGCCGTATCCTGAAGATGCTGGAAGATCAGAACCTGATCTCCGCACACGGTAAAACTATCGTCGTATACGGTACGCGTTAAGTCGATAAAACGGCGTGTTGCTTGCGCAACACGCCGTTTTCGTTTTCCCTCTATGTGGCGCAGGCTGATTTACCACCCGGAAGTCAACTATGCACTGCGGCAAACGCTGGTGTTGTGTTTGCCTGTCGCAATCGGTCTCCTCCTCGGTCACTTACAGCAAGGTCTGCTGTTTTCGCTGGTGCCCGCCTGCTGTAACGTCGCCGGTCTGGATACGCCGCACAAACGCTTTTTTAAACGTCTGATTATTGGCGGCTCGCTGTTTGCCGGCTGTAGCCTGGTGGTCCAGCTTC
The DNA here is from genome assembly GCF_002108615.1 of Klebsiella sp. YJ. NCBI lineage: Bacteria > Pseudomonadati > Pseudomonadota > Gammaproteobacteria > Enterobacterales > Enterobacteriaceae > Klebsiella > Klebsiella sp. YJ. The sequence continues at coordinate 90,853 of NZ_MTEG01000022.1, read as the reverse complement.
TTCTTCAGCAGGATATCCCGCTGCCCTTGATTCTCAGCGGCCTGGCGCTACTGCTGGGCGTAACGGCGGAGATCAGCTCTCTGCACGCCAGGCTTCTGCCCGCGTCGTTAATTGCCGCAATCTTTACCCTGAGCCTTGCCGGGAACATGCCCGTCTGGGAGCCACTGCTGATCTACGCCCTCGGGACGCTGTGGTACGGCCTGTTTAACTGGTTCTGGTTTTGGCTATGGCGCGAGCAGCCGCTGCGCGAATCGCTGAGCCTGCTTTATCGCGAGCTGGCTAACTACTGCGAAGCCAAATACAGCCTGCTGACCCAGCATATCGATCCCACCACTTCACTGCCGCCGCTGCTCACGCGCCAGCAGAAGGTGGTGGACCTGATCACCCAATGCTACCAGCAGATGCATATGCTGGCGGCGAACCAGCGCAATGACCACAAGCGCCTGCTGCGGGCATTTCAGATGGCGCTGGATTTGCAGGAACATATCTCCGTCAGCCTGCACCAACCCGAAGAAGTACAAAAACTGGTAGAGCGCAGCCATGCCGAGGCGGTGATCCGCTGGAACGCACAAACCGTTGCCGCACGCCTGCGGGTGCTGGCCGATGACATTCTCTACCACCGCTACCCGCAACGCTTTCATATGGATAAGCAAATCGGCGCGCTGGAGAAAATCGCCTGGCAGCATCCGGACAACCTGGTAGGGCAGTTCTGCGCCTGGCACTTCAGCCGAATAGCCCGGGTGCTGCGTACCCAGCGCCCGCTGTATGCTCGCAACCTGATGGCGGATAAAGAGCGCCGTCTGCCGCTGCTGCCCGCGCTAAAGAGCTATCTCTCATTAAAATCGCCGGCGCTACGTAACGCTGCGCGTATCTGCGTGATGTTAACGGCCGCGAGCCTGATGGGAAGCGCCCTGAACCTTCCCAAGCCTTACTGGATCCTGATGACGGTGCTTTTTGTGACCCAAAACGGCTACGGCGCGACGCGGGTACGTATCGTCCATCGGGCGGCAGGTACACTTGCCGGTCTGGCTATCGCCGGCCTGGCGCTGCACTTTCACGTCCCGGAGGGTTATACGCTCTCCGCGATGCTGCTCGTCACGCTGCTGAGCTACCTGATTATTCGCAAGCATTATGGCTGGGCGATGGTTGGCTTTACCGTGACGGCGGTGTATACCCTGCAGCTTCTGACGCTCAACGGCGAGCAGTATATTGTCGCCAGGCTTATCGATACGCTTATCGGCTGCCTTATCGCCTTTGGCGGCATGGTCTGGCTATGGCCGCAATGGCAAAGCGGGCTACTGCGTAAGAACGCTCACGACGCGCTGGAAGCCGATCAGGAAGCGATCAGGCTAATTCTCAGCGACGATCATCAGGCCCCGGCGCTGGCCTATCGCCGGATGCGCGTCAATCAGGCACATAACTCGCTGTATAACTCGCTGAATCAGGCCATGCAGGAACCCGGTTTTAACACACATTATCTTGATGATATGAAACTGTGGGTCACCCACAGCCAGTTTATTGTTGAGCATATCAACGCCATGACCACCCTCGCCCGCGAGCACAATATGCTGACGCCGGAGCTGGCCCGGCGTTACCTGGAATCCTGTGAGATTGCGCTCCAGCGCTGTCAACAGCGGCTGGACTCCGACGGTCCCGGCAGCGCTGGCGATGTGAATATTATGGAGTCGCAGGATGTGGAGGTGAGCCGGGGCCCGTTAAGTACAATGGAGCAGCATCTGCAGCGGATCCTCGACCATCTGAACACCATGCACACCATCTCCTCGGTGGCATGGCGTCAGCGCCCGCATCACGGTATCTGGCTACGCGCGATTAAGCGTTAAGAACCTGCTTTATCGCCTGGGCAAAGCGGGTCATACCTTCAGCAATATCCTTCTCGTCGATGACCAGCGAAGGGACAAAGCGCATCACATCCGGCCCGGCATTCAGCACCATCACGCCCGCATCTGCCGCGGCATAGAGAAAATCGCGTGCCCGGCCTTTATACTGCGGCTTAAGCTCCGCGCCAATCAACAGCCCCATACCGCGGATGTCGCTGAACAGGTCAAACTGCGCGTCAATTTGCTGGAGATGTTGCACAAACAGCTCGCGCTTCGCCTTCACGCCCTCCAGCACCTCCGGCGTATTAATCAGATCAAATGCCGCCCCGGCCACGGCGCAGGCCAGCGGGTTACCGCCGTAGGTCGAACCGTGGGAACCGGCGTGGAATGCGCTGGCAATATCACTGGTGGTCAGTACAGCGCTGATCGGGAAGCCGCCGCCCAGCGCTTTAGCGCTGGTAAGAATGTCTGGCGTCACGCCGTAGTGCATATATGCAAACAGCGAACCGGTACGCCCCATGCCGCACTGCACTTCATCAAATACCAGCAGCGCCTGGTGCTCATCGCACAGTTCACGCAGTCCTTTCAGGAACTCCGGCGTCGCCGCCATCACCCCGCCTTCCCCCTGAATTGGCTCAACCACTACCGCACAGGTGTGGTCATCCATCACCGCCTTCACCGCATGCAGATCGTTAAACGGCACGTGGATAATGTCCGCCGGTTTCGGGCCGAAGCCATCAGAATATTTTGGCTGCCCACCCACCGATACCGTGAACAGCGAACGGCCGTGGAAGGCATTATGGAAGGCGATGATTTTGGTCTTATACGGGCTGTGACGGGTAATGGTGTAGTGGCGCGCCAGCTTGAACGCCGTTTCGTTCGCTTCGGTGCCGGAGTTCATGAACACCACGCGCTCGGCGAAGGTGGCATCCACCAGCTTGCGGCCCAGACGCAGCGCCGGCTCGTTGGTAAAGACATTGCTGGTATGCCACAAGGTTTCTCCCTGCTCATGCAGCGCCGCGACCAGAGCCGGATGACAATGCCCTAACGCCGTCACCGCAATCCCGCCGGCGAAATCAACGTACTCTTTGCCCTGCTGATCCCAAACGCGGCTACCTTTACCTTTGACCGGGATGAATTCTGCCGGTGCATAAATCGGCAAAATAACTTCATCGAATGTGGCGCGGGTAATTACCGGTTGCTCAGTTGCCATGTCATGCCATCCTTCTTCGTTATGCGGTCATTATTGTGATAATCTAATCACAAAATATGCATAAAAAATCAGTCAATGGCAACTACAAATCACCGGTTGAGGAAGTTTGCCAGCAGCTGATGTCCCTGCTCGCTTAGAATACTCTCCGGGTGGAACTGTACCCCTTCGAGATCCCACTCACGATGGCGAATGGCCATAATCTCCCCGCTGTCGCTGCGGGCCGTCACCTCAAAACATTCGGGAAGCGTCGCGGGATCAATCAGCAGAGAGTGGTAGCGAGTGACGGTCAGCGGATTATTCAGCCCCTGAAAGACCCCCTGCCCGTTATGATGGATGGGGGAAGTCTTGCCGTGCATCACTTTCGCCGCGCGCACGATAGTGGCCCCAAAGACCTGGGCGATAGCCTGATGGCCAAGACAAACGCCCAGCAGCGGAATCTGACCGGCATAACGGGCAATCACCGCCAGCGAAATGCCTGACTCATTTGGCGTACAGGGCCCGGGAGAGATCACGATTTTCTCCGGCAGCAACGCCGCTATCTCCTCAAGCGTCAGCTCATCATTACGCCTGACCAGCACTTCCGCCCCCAGTTCACAGAAGTACTGGTACAAGTTCCAGGTGAAAGAATCATAGTTGTCGATAAGCAGGATCATAGCGGCTCCGGAAAGAATAAAACCGGGCTATTCTACTCAGATTCTCACGCTTCGCTTACCACTTTGCGAAAGATCCGCTCAAGGGGTTCGGGATCGCCCATCGCCCCCAGCTGGTTAGCCTGGCTCCAGGTATCGGGGTCGATATCCCGCCAGTCGAGCACAAACCCGGCGTGAAGAGCCAACTGTTCAAAGAAAATCCGCTGAACCAGGCCGCTACCGACGCGAAACGGGTGCAGGACGTTGATTTCCCCGTAGTACCAGCTCAGACGCGTGACAAACGTCGCGCGGCTGATTCCGCTGAGATAGTCCTCGTCCTCCAGCGCCCGCATCAGCGCATTGCCCTCTTTCTCAATCCACGCAAAATGACAGAAAGGGGTATCACCCTGATAGATATCGACTTCTCTGAATTGCCCCGCCCAGTCGAAGATATCCTGATACAGCTGATGATGAATGAAACAGAGGTAAGGTAGCCCGCGGCCACGCGGTCCCAGCGGCAGCGTCGCCGCACGCAGGGAGGTGATTTCCCAGGCCGTTTGCTCCAGCCGCTGCGCCTGACGAATGCCGAGACGGTTACGCATCACATTGAGCGCAGGGTAGAGGTAAGGGTCGCGATCGTCGCCATATTTACTGCTCATGACGCCTCCTGATCTCGGCGACACGCGCCAGCGCTTGTTCGGCAGTCAGCGTCACCAGCGGGATCGCTGCGCCCTCAAGACGACGGCTGGCCTGAAAATTCACATTGCGGGTCTGTTCCCAGAGTTGGGATTTTTGCTTATCGGTGAGTGAACGCATGGTCGCCTCCCTTATCGTCCCCTGTTTGCCACAAGTATAAGCAGCAATTTCGGGTTACGCAGAGAGGCCGATGTGGCGCGGGCGATGTTACCCGCGCACAGAAAGGCTTACGGCAGGACTTTCGCTGAGAGGATGACGACAGGTTTGGACGGTACATTCTGGTACGGTCCGACGTTGTGCGTCTGAACCTGAGAAATCTTATCCGCCACGTCCATGCCTTTCACCACTTTGCCGAAGACCGCATAGCCAAAATCACGCTGCCCGTGGTCAAGGAAGGCGTTGTCCGCAATGTTAATGAAGAACTGGCTGGTCGCGCTGTCCTGATCGGCGGTACGCGCCATCGCGATAGTGCCGCGGGTATTGCGCAGACCGTTATCGGCTTCGTTTTTAATCGGCGGGTTCGGCTGCTTTTGCTGCATCTGTTCGTTGAAGCCGCCGCCCTGCACCATGAAGCCCGGAATCACGCGATGGAAGGTGGTGTTGTTATAGAAGCCGCTGTTCACGTACTTCAGGAAGTTATCCACGGAAATCGGTGCTTTCTGGCTATTTAACTCCAGCTCAATATTGCCCGCAGACGTCGTCAGCAGTACATGAGGATCGCCCTTCGCTGCCATTGCCGGAGAGAAAGCTGAAATAGCGAAAACGGCAACCACCGCCGCCAGAGTTGATTTGAGCATGGGAATTCCTTAACGGAGCAGAATAAAAAGCAAGTGCTTTGATTCTAAAGAGCCTTTGCATCCTGGGCCAGCCTTTTACCTAATTTTACGTAGCTGAAACAGTTGTTACGACGCACGCCTTGACCTGCGCGATCAATAAAAGCGATCTAAATCACACTAATCTATGCAAAAAGCATTTCATTGCATAATAAACGTTTGCTTACATCACTCGAATGAATAAAATCTGTCCGCCCTGGCGCAGTCAATGCGCTTTACATTTCTATTCACAGGCCAGTCATGACTAACAGCAATCGTATCAAGCTCACATGGATCAGCTTCTTTTCCTACGCCCTCACCGGCGCGCTGGTGATCGTCACCGGAATGGTGATGGGAAATATCGCCGATTATTTCCATTTGCCCGTCTCCAGCATGAGCAACACCTTTACTTTCCTCAACGCCGGTATCCTGATCTCTATCTTCCTGAACGCCTGGCTGATGGAAATTGTGCCGCTGAAAACCCAGCTGCGTTTTGGCTTCATTCTGATGGTACTGGCCGTTGCCGGGCTGATGTTTAGCCACAGCCTGGCTCTGTTCTCCGCGTCCATGTTCGTTCTGGGACTGGTCAGCGGGATCACCATGTCGATCGGGACCTTCCTGATCACCCACATGTATGAAGGCCGCCAGCGTGGCGCGCGTCTGCTGTTTACCGACTCCTTCTTCAGCATGGCGGGGATGATCTTCCCGATGGTCGCCGCATTCCTGTTGGCCCGCAGCATTGAGTGGTACTGGGTTTATGCCTGCATTGGTCTGGTCTACGTTGCCATCTTTATTCTGACCTTCGGCTGTGAGTTCCCGGTTCTTGGCAAAAAAGGGCAGCAGGACAACCAGCCGGTCGTGAAAGAAAAATGGGGCATCGGCGTGCTGTTCCTCGCCATTGCGGCGCTGTGCTACATCCTCGGTCAGCTGGGCTTTATCTCCTGGGTACCGGAGTATGCCAAGACCCTGGGCATGAGCCTGGCCGATGGCGGTAAGCTGGTGAGTGATTTCTGGATGTCGTACATGATTGGCATGTGGTCGTTCAGCTTCATCCTGCGCTTCTTCGACCTGCAGCGGATCCTGACCGTCCTGGCTGGTCTCGCCACCGTGCTGATGTACCTGTTCATCAACGGTTCACCGGAGCATATGCCGTGGTTTATTCTGACCCTCGGCTTCTTCTCCAGCGCGATTTACACCTCGCTTATTACGCTGGGTTCGCTACAAACCAAAGTCGCGTCGCCGAAACTGGTGAACTTTGTACTGACCTGCGGCACCATCGGCACAATGCTGACCTTCGTGGTGACCGGTCCGATTGTGGCTGCCAGCGGCCCGCTGGCAGCGCTGCACACCGCTAACGGCCTCTACGCCGTCGTCTTTGTGATGTGCTTAATCCTTGGCTTCGTCTCCCGCCACCGCCAGCACAATGCGGCGGCGGCCTCCCACTAAGCCTTTGTTGGCCCCTTTGCGTCAGTGAAGGGGCTGTTTCGGCTAAAGAACAGCTCCTCTCCTCCTCTGTCGGTCTGGATCCAGGTCTGTGCCAGTTGCGTTGTGGCAATTACCCGTCCCTGACGAATCGACCAGCGAACCGGCACCTGGCAGCGAACCGCTTCAAAACCATTCTCCGCCGGTAGAATAACCAGATTTGCGGGATAGCCCGGCACAATGCCGTAATCGTGCAGGCCAAAGGTGCGGGCGCTGTTGTCGGTAATCAGCTTCAGCCCATCGTTAATCTGCTGATAGCCCATCAGCTGACAGACATGCAACCCCATATGCAGCACCTGCAGCATATTGCCAGTACCCAGCGGGTACCACGGGTCGAAAACATCATCGTGGCCGAAACAGACATTAATGCCCGCCGCCATCAGCTCCTTCACCCGGGTGATGCCACGGCGCTTTGGATAATCGTCAAAACGCCCCTGAAGATGAATATTCACCAGCGGGTTAGCGACAAAGTTGATTCCCGAGAGCTTCAGTAACCGAAACAACCGCGAAGTATAGGCGCCGTTATAGGAGTGCATCGCGGTGGTATGGCTGGCCGTAACCCGTGGGCCAATCCCCTCTTTCAACGCCAGAGCCGCCACCGTTTCGACAAACCGCGACTGCTCGTCGTCAATCTCATCGCAGTGAATATCCAACGGACGCTGATACTGCTGCGCCAGACGGAACGCGATATGCAGCGATTCCACGCCATACTCGCGAGTAAACTCAAAGTGCGGAATGGCGCCGACCACATCGGCCCCGAGTCGCAGGGCCTCCTCCAGCAAGGCCTCACCATTGGGGTAGGATAAGATCCCCTCCTGGGGGAAGGCGACTATCTGCAAATCTACCCATGGCGCTACCTCCTGCTTCACCTCCAGCATCGCCTTTAATGCCGTCAACGTCGGGTCAGACACGTCAACGTGCGTCCGGACAAACTGAATCCCGTTGCCGATTTGCCATTTCAGCGTCTTCCACGCCCGGGCCTTCACATCTTCGTGACTCAACAGCGCCTTACGCTCTGCCCAGCGCTCAATCCCCTCGAACAGCGTCCCGGACTGGTTCCAGTTTGGCTCGCCGGCAGTTTGGGTGGTATCGAGATGAATATGCGGTTCAATAAATGGTGGAATCGCGAGCCCGCCGCGGGCGTTGAGCACTTCATAACTTTCGCTGCGCGCATCGCCCATCGGGGTGATATCACCAAAACAGCCTTTATCTATCGCGATCTGCCACAGCCCTTCGCGGTCAGGCAAACGTACGTTCTCAATCAACCAAAGCGGAACTGCTGTCATCTTGATGACTCCCGTGAATATTGCCGTTTTTTCGCCCAACCCATGAACATCCCCCCGCATCCATTTTGTACACAAAAGCAACAGCGAGGAAAAGCCTGAGTTTTCCATAACTTATAAAAATCCAGGAAAATCATAAGCATACCCATTAAGTGGTAGGCGCGGGCGTTCTTGATTTGTATCAATAAGTGTCCTGGCTGAATCGTTAAGGTAGGCGGTAATAGAAAAGAAATCGAGGCAAAAATGAGCAAAGTCAGAATCGCTATTATCGGTAACGGCATGGTTGGCCATCGCTTTATCGAAGAGCTTCTTGATAAGGCGCCTGCCGGACAGTTCGACATTACCGTGTTCTGTGAAGAACCCCGTATCGCTTACGACCGCGTCCACCTGTCGTCTTACTTCTCCCATCACACCGCCGAAGAGCTCTCGCTGGTCCGTGAAGGTTTTTACGAGAAACATGGCGTTAAAGTCCTGATCGGTGAACGCGCTATTACCATTAACCGCCAGGAGAAAGTGATTCACTCCAGCGCGGGACGCACGGTATTTTACGACAAGCTGGTGATGGCGACGGGCTCCTATCCGTGGATCCCGCCAATCAAAGGCGCGGACACGCAGGACTGCTTTGTGTACCGCACCATTGAAGATCTGAACGCGATTGAATCCTGCGCGCGTCGCAGCAAACGCGGCGCCGTAGTCGGCGGCGGCCTGCTGGGCCTCGAAGCTGCCGGCGCGCTGAAGAACCTTGGCGTGGAAACCCACGTCATCGAATTTGCTCCCATGCTGATGGCCGAACAGCTGGATAATATGGGTGGCGAGCAGCTCAAGCGTAAAATCGAAAGTATGGGCGTGAAGGTCCATACCAGCAAAAACACCAAAGAGATTGTCCAGCAGGGCAGCGAGGCCAGAAAAACCATGCAGTTCGCCGATGGCAGCGAGCTGCAGGTCGATTTTATCGTCTTCTCCACCGGTATTCGTCCACGTGACAAGCTGGCGACCCAGTGCGGTCTGGCCGTGGCGCAGCGCGGCGGTATCGTGGTCAATGACACCTGCCAGACTTCCGATCCGGATATCTATGCTATCGGCGAATGCGCCAGCTGGAACAACCGCGTCTACGGTCTGGTGGCGCCGGGTTATAAAATGGCCCAGGTGACCGTCGACCATCTCCTCGGCAACGACAACCGCTTCATCGGGGCCGATCTCAGCGCCAAACTGAAGCTGCTTGGCGTTGACGTGGGCGGCATCGGCGATGCGCATGGCCGCACGCCTGGCGCCCGCAGCTACGTCTATCTTGATGAAAGCAAAGAAGTCTACAAACGACTGATCGTCAGCGAAGACAATAAAACTCTGCTTGGCGCGGTGCTGGTCGGTGACACCAGCGATTACGGCAATCTGCTGCAGCTGGTGCTCAACGGCATTGAACTGCCGGAAAACCCGGACTCGCTGATTCTGCCGGCACACGCAGGCAGCGGTAAGCCGTCAATCGGCGTCGATAAACTGCCGGACAGCGCGCAAATCTGTTCCTGCTTCGACGTGACCAAAGGGATGCTGATTTCCGCCATCAACAAAGGCTGCCATACCGTCGCCGCGCTGAAAGCAGAAACCAAAGCCGGTACCGGCTGCGGCGGCTGTATTCCGCTGGTGACCCAGGTGCTGAACGCGGAGCTGGCGAAACAGGGGATCGAAGTGAACCACAATCTGTGCGAACACTTTGCCTACTCCCGCCAGGAGCTGTTCCACCTGATTCGCGTAGAAGGGATTAAAACCTTCGAAGAGCTGCTGGCGAAACACGGAAAAGGCTACGGCTGCGAAGTGTGTAAACCGACCGTTGGCTCGCTGTTGGCCTCCTGCTGGAATGAGTACATTCTCAAGCCTCAGCATACGCCGCTGCAGGACACGAACGATAATTTCCTCGCCAACATCCAGAAAGACGGGACCTATTCGGTTATCCCGCGCTCCGCCGGCGGCGAAATTACGCCGGAAGGCCTGGTGGCCGTAGGGCGCATCGCGCGCGAATATAACCTCTACACTAAAATCACCGGTTCACAGCGTATCGGCCTGTTCGGCGCACAAAAAGACGACCTGCCGGAAATCTGGCGTCAGCTGATTGAAGCGGGCTTCGAAACCGGCCACGCGTATGCCAAAGCGCTGCGTATGGCGAAAACCTGCGTCGGCAGCACCTGGTGCCGCTACGGCGTCGGCGACAGCGTGGGCTTCGGCGTCGAGCTGGAAAACCGCTACAAAGGCATCCGTACGCCGCACAAAATGAAGTTTGGCGTCTCCGGCTGCACCCGTGAATGTGCGGAAGCGCAGGGGAAAGACGTCGGCATTATCGCTACCGAGAAAGGCTGGAACCTGTACGTCTGCGGGAACGGCGGGATGAAGCCGCGCCACGCCGACCTGCTGGCCGCCGATCTCGATCGCGAAACGCTGCTCAGCTATCTCGATCGCTTTATGATGTTCTATATCCGTACCGCCGATAAGCTGACGCGTACCGCGCCGTGGTTAGACAACATGGAAGGCGGCATCGACTACCTGCGTAGCGTCATTATCGACGACAAGCTGGGCCTGAACGCCCACCTGGAAGAAGAGCTGGCGCGTCTGCGTGCCGCTGTCGCCTGCGAGTGGACCGAGACGGTCAACAATCCGGCGGCACAAACCCGCTTCAAACACTTTATCAACAGCAACCAGCGCGACCCGAATGTACAGGTCGTACCGGAACGCGAGCAGCACCGTCCGGCAACGCCGTATGAGCGTATCCCGGTCACTCTGGTGGAGGAGAACGCATGAGCCAGTGGGTAAACATCTGCAAGATTGACGATATTCTGCCTGCAACCGGCGTCTGTGCGCTGCTGGGCCAGCAGCAGGTCGCCCTGTTCCGGCCTTACCATGACGATCGGGTCTATGCGATCAGCAATATCGACCCGTTCTTCAACGCCAGCGTGCTGTCGCGAGGCATCATTGCTGAACATGAGGGTGAGCTGTGGGTCGCCAGCCCATTGAAGAAACAGCGCTTCCGTCTGCGCGACGGCCTGTGCATGGAAGATGCAAGCCACTCCATTGCACATTTCGATGCGCGCGTGAAAGACGGCAACGTTCAGCTGAAGGCATGATGCCCTGAGGTTCCCGCCGCGCTCCGGCGGGAACCATATTTTCTTCTTATGCCAACTAAGCGGTAGGCGCCCGAAAAATCGTATATTGTGCCAACCCTCTGCTGCTATGCTACGACCGCTTATCCCTCTCCCACTGCTTGCTGCGAGGATGTTCCGTGGATCACTTACCTATTTTCTGTCAGCTGCGCGGCCGCGACTGCTTACTGGTCGGCGGCGGTGATGTTGCCGAACGCAAGGCACGCCTGCTGCTTGATGCCGGCGCCAGAGTCACGGTCAACGCGCTGGTGTTCTCGCCGCAGTTCCATGCGTGGGCTGATTCGCAGATGCTGACCCTGGTGCAAGCGCCGTTTAACCCGGCGCTTCTCGACACCTGCTGGCTGGCCATCGCCGCCACCGACGATGAAGATGTCAATCAGCGGGTCAGCGACGCGGCAGAGGCACGGCGGATATTCTGTAACGTGGTGGATGCGCCGCAGCAGGCCAGCTTTATTATGCCGTCGATCATTGACCGCTCGCCGCTGATGGTCGCCGTCTCCTCTGGCGGTACCTCACCGGTGCTGGCGCGGCTGCTGCGGGAAAAGCTGGAGTCGATTCTGCCGCTCCACTTAGGCCAGCTGGCCCACTATGCCGGCCAGCTGCGTTCGCGGGTGAAAAAACAGTTTGCGACGGTCGGCGAACGTCGACGTTTCTGGGAAAAGTTGTTCGTCAACGACCGTCTGGCGCAATCGCTGGCCAATGAAGACCGCCAGGCCGTTGCCGATACTACCGAGCAACTGTTAATGGAGCCGCTGGATCATCGTGGCGAAGTGGTGCTGGTCGGCGCCGGTCCCGGCGATGCCGGGCTGCTGACCCTCAAAGGGCTCCAGCAGATTCAGCAGGCGGACGTCGTGGTGTATGACCGTCTGGTTTCTGACGACATTATGAATCTGGTACGTCGCGACGCCGATCGGATTTTCGTCGGCAAACGCGCGGGCTATCACTGCGTACCCCAGGAAGAGATTAACCAGATCCTGCTGCGCGAGGCGCAGAACGGACGTCGCGTGGTGCGCCTGAAAGGCGGCGATCCCTTTATTTTTGGCCGCGGCGGCGAAGAGCTGGAAACCCTGTGCAACGCCGGAATCCCCTTCTCGGTGGTGCCAGGAATTACCGCGGCTTCAGGCTGTTCCGCCTATTCAGGTATCCCGTTGACCCATCGCGATTTCGCCCAGGGCGTCCGCCTGATCACCGGCCATCTGAAGACCGGCGGCGAGCTGGATTGGGAAAACCTGGCGGTAGAGAAGCAGACGCTGGTGTTTTATATGGGGCTGAACCAGGCCTCTGCTATCCGTGAGAACCTGATTGCTCACGGCATGGCGGCGGATATGCCCGCGGCTATCGTTGAAAACGGTACGGCGGTCAGCCAAAGAGTGGTCGCCGGCACCTTAGATCAGCTGGATATTCTGGCGCAGCAGATGGCCAGCCCGGCGCTGATTATCGTTGGCCGCGTGGTCAGCCTGCGCGACAAGCTGAACTGGTTCTCACATCACTGATACTGACGTTCCGGGTTCAGCTCGCGAATGCTGAGAAACTGACCGGCAAACGTCGCATACGATAAACAGAAAAGGGCGGGATTTACCCGCCCTTTTCTGTTTATCGCCCGGCTATCGCTTACGGCTTAGCCACAAAACCAATGGCTTCATAGACTGCTTTCAGCGTTTGCGACGCACGAGCGCTGGCTTTTTCAGCCCCGTCTTTCATCACCTGATTGAGGAACGCTTCGTCGTTACGGAAGCGGTTATAGCGCTCCTGCAACTCCAGCAGCATACCGGACACCGCATCAGCCACTTCGCCTTTCAGGTGACCATACATTTTGCCTTCGAAATGCTGCTCCAGCTCCGCGATGCTCTGACCGGTAACCCCGGAAAGAATATCCAGCAGGTTGGAGACACCGGCTTTATTCTGCTGGTCATAGCGGACAACAGGCGGCTCATCGGAGTCCGTCACGGCGCGCTTGATCTTTTTCACCACCGATTTCGGGTCTTCCAGCAGACCGATCACGTTATTGCGGTTGTCGTCTGACTTGGACATTTTCTTTGTCGGTTCAAGCAGGGACATCACGCGGGCACCGGATGCAGGAATAAACGGCTCAGGCACTTTAAACACCTCGCCGTAAAGGGCGTTGAAGCGCTGCGCGATATCGCGGCTCAGCTCCAGGTGCTGTTTCTGATCTTCGCCAACCGGAACCTGGTTGGTCTGATACAGCAGAATGTCCGCCGCCATCAGCACCGGATAGTCAAACAGACCGGCGTTAATGTTTTCCGAATAGCGCGCAGATTTGTCTTTGAACTGAGTCATCCGGCTCAGTTCACCGAAATAGGTGTAGCAGTTCAGCGCCCAGCCCAGCTGTGCGTGTTCCGGCACGTGCGACTGAACGAAGATGGTGCTTTTCTCCGGGTCGATACCACATGCCAGGTAAAGCGCCAGAGTATCCAGCGTCGCTTTACGCAGTTTCTCAGGATCCTGACGCGCGGTGATGGCATGCAAATCCACGATGCAGTAGATGCAGTGATAATCATCCTGCATGCTCACCCATTGACGCAGCGCACCCATATAGTTGCCAATGGTCAATTCACCTGAGGGCTGTGCGCCACTAAAAACGATGGGCTTAGTCATTTTTCAATTCCTGAGTTTCACTGTACGGTAGCCCGAGAGCGGGCAAGAGTTCATTAAATTGGTCGAAGATGTAGTCCGGTTCGCTAAGCGCGATCGACTCGCCGTAGTTATACCCGTAGGTCAGTCCGACAGAGCTGCAGCCAGCGGCTTTAGCCGCCTGAATATCATTACGTGAATCACCAACGAACAGCAGCTCAGCAGGCGCCAGACCTAGCTTCTGCGCCACAAGCAGCAGCGGATCCGGATGTGGTTTTTTATTCTTCACATCATCGCCACCGATGACGACCGTAAAATATTTCGCGATATCCAACGCTGCCAGAATTGGCGCAACGAACGGCGTCGGCTTGTTGGTCACCAGCGCCAGCGGCAGGCCTTTCGCATGCAGTGCGCCAAGCGTATCAGCCACTGCCGGGAACAGAAAACTGCCTTCTTCCGCCGCTTCAGCATAGTAGCGATCGAACAGCTTACGCAGCACCATCAGCTGCTCTGCCCGTGGAATATCGTCATGATCGACGGAGGGTTTTCCCATTGCAGCACGCTGGGTTGCGCGTTCCTGACGCGCCCAGCTCAGGGCTCGCTCCATCAGAACATCCGCACCGTTGCCGATCCAGGTTACGACGCGCGCCTCGCCCGCCATCGGCAGCTCCAGCGCATAGAGCGCGCTATCAACCGCAGCCGTCAAACCCGGTGCGCTGTCGACCAGCGTGCCGTCAAGGTCAAAGGCGACACCGCGAACAGAGTGTAATTTATCCATGACTAACCTTTGCTAATTCACTACGCATTTGATCAATAACCTCCTTGTAGTCAGGACGGTCGAAAATCGCGGAGCCGGCAACAAACATATCTGCGCCTGCCGCCGCAATGTCCGCAATATTGCTGACCTTCACGCCGCCGTCGACTTCCAGACGAATGTCATAACCCGACGCATCGATGCGCTGGCGCACTTCGCGCAGTTTATCCAGCGTCTGGGGGATGAAGGACTGACCGCCGAACCCTGGGTTAACGGACATCAGCAGGATAACGTCCAGCTTATCCATCACATAATCAAGGTAACTCAGCGGCGTGGCCGGGTTAAACACCAGACCGGCTTTACAGCCATGTTCTTTGATGAGCTGCAGGCTGCGATCGACGTGCTCAGAGGCTTCCGGATGGAAGGTGATAATGCTGGCGCCCGCCGCGGCGAAATCAGGGATGATGCGGTCGACCGGTTTCACCATCAGGTGCACGTCGATCGGGGCGGTGATGCCATAGTTGCGTAGTGCTTTCAGCACCATAGGGCCGATGGTCAGATTCGGCACGTAGTGGTTGTCCATCACGTCAAAGTGCACAACGTCCGCACCTGCAGCCAGCGCTTTGGCGGTATCCTCGCCCAGGCGGGCAAAATCAGCCGACAGAATCGAAGGGGCAATCAAATACTGCTTCATCCGCATCTCCTTGAAATTATTTAGTCTTGGGCGGACGGTAAAGAGCCAGAAGCTCGTCCACCTTCTTTCGTGTACCACCGTTGCTGCTGATACTGCGTCGAACTTTGACGACATGCAGTTTAGCCTGACGATACCATTCGCGCGTGAGCGCGGTATCGTGGTTGGAAATCAGAACCGGAACCCGCTGTTCCAGCAGGTTCTCCGCCAGCTGCGCCAGATGGGCCTGCTGCTCGGCGTTAAAGCTGTTCGTATGATAGGCCGTAAAATTGGCGGTAGACGACAATGGCGCATACGGAGGATCGCAATAGACCACCGAAGAACCGTCCGCGCGCGCCATGCTGTCGGCATACGACTCGCAGTAGAAGTACGCATTCTGCGCCTTCTGGGCAAAATGATACAGCTCAGCTTCCGGGAAGTAGGGCTTCTTATAACGGCCGAACGGTACGTTAAATTCGCCGCGCAGATTATAGCGACACAGGCCATTGTAACCATGGCGGTTCAGATACAGGAACAGCACCGCACGACGCAGCGGATCCTGACTTTGATTGAATTCAGTACGGAACTGATAGTACTGCTCTGCCGCGTTATTCTCAGGCGTAAACATTTCACGCGCCGCCGCAACATACTCATCCGTCTGCAATTTAACGATGTTGTAAAGACCGATCAGGTCGCTGTTGATGTCCGCCAGAATATAACGAGAAAAGTCGGTATTCAGAAATACCGACCCTGCGCCCACAAAGGGCTCAATCAGACAATCGCCTTGCGGCAAGTGTTTCTTTATATCGTCAAGCAGGGGGTATTTCCCCCCTGCCCATTTCAGAAAAGCGCGATTCTTTTTCATGCTGCCTAACTAATTACCACATTCTCCGGCTGTGGAGAAAGCTCCGACAGCACCCTGCGCTTAAGACTACACCGCACTTACTTCAGATCAGCCTGAACCTGATGCAGCGGTTTCGCCCACGGATTTTTCGCCTGCACATCCGCTGGCAGAGTGGCAACAGCACGCTTCGCTTCATCTTTCGAAGCGTAGATACCGCTGACCAGTACATACCATGGCTGACCGTTACGCGTGGTCTCGTAGACGACATATTTATCCAGCTTCTCTTTCTTCGCCCAGCTATTCAGGTTGTTGTAGTTGGAGGAGCTGCTGAGTTGCAGAGTGTAGTTACCCGACGGCGCCGCTTTCATCGAGCTGACATCACCGGCAGTTTTACCCCCGGCAGTCGCAGCCGCAGCCGGAGCCGCCGTCGCCGCAGCGGTAGCCGCTGGTGCGGTCGCGGTTGTCGTTGTCGTTGTCGTTGTCGTCGGAGCCGGCTTAGTTGTCTGTGCGGTGGCAACAGGTTTGCTCGGCTGAGTGACAGGCGCTTTCACCGGCGCGGCCGCGGCAGTGCTTTCAACACGCTTCGGCTGAACCGGTTTCGCTTCAACCGGGGCTTTCGCCACTGGTTTCGGCTCAATCACCGTATGCTTACGCTCTACCGGACGCGGAGCGGCGGCAGTCTGACGTTCAGTTGTTGCCTGACGCGGGGCGGCGCCATTACGGACAGGAGCAACGGTTGCCGGTTCAGTCGGCAGCGTAGAGTTCGCTACGGCGCTGTCAATCTGGCCCTGCTGCTGAGTCAAGGCATTATTCAGATCGCCCTGTACTTCAACACGCTGCTGTCCCTGCGGCTCAGCGGCAGTCTGGCCCTGAGTCGGGTTAGAGGCGATCGGCGGCAGAGAAACATCCTGCTGCGCGTTGTTTGCCGTTGTCTGGTCCTGAGCGGCAGGCTGGCCATTGCCAGACTGTCCATTGTCAGACTGATCGCCTGACAGGTTAATGCTCTTCTCGCCTGACGCGGTTTGTTCACTGGAAGAGGATGGCGACTTCAGTGCAGAGCCAATGCCGACGATCAGCAGCAGCAGCACGAGAATCCCCACCCCCATCATAATATACTGGCGGGAGGCTGGCTTCGCGGGCGCTTTCTTACGCTTGCGCGGACGACGCTCAACCTGCTGCTCTTCGGACTCTTCGTCTTCTTCAGACTCTACGTCCGCTTCATACTCTTCTTCATCGCGCTCACGGCGTGCTTTGCTGGCGCGCGTCGGACGACTGTCGTCCGCATCAAGATCGACATCATCAAAATTGATCTGCGGATCGCTATCGCGCTCGGAAGATTGACGGGAACGACCAGTACGACGATCGCTGCGATCGGCTTTCAGATCATCTTCTGGTTTTAATTCATCCATTTAACACCCCACTAAAAGGCTTATGCTCACGACTATTGCATGTCACCTGAAATGATAACGCCGCGCGGACGCGGCTAGACCTTCTTATTGTTGCGCTAGCTGTGTATCAGCAATCGCGCCAAGAACTACATCATGCGACACTCCGCCGCGAACTTCGCTTTTCCCTATTGCCAGCGGTAGCACCAGCCGCATCTCGCCTGCCAGCACCTTTTTATCACGCATCATGTGGGGCAGATACGCCTGCGCAGTCATCTCCTGCGGCCCACGTACCGGCAAGCCCGCACGCTGCAGCAGCGTCACGATACGCTGTGTATCCTGTGCGCTGAACTGCCCTAATCGCTCGGACGTATGCGCAGCCATCACCATACCGGCAGCAACGGCTTCACCGTGTAGCCAGTTACCGTAGCCCATTTCGGCTTCAATAGCATGACCAAAAGTATGCCCAAGATTGAGTAAAGCACGTAACCCGGTTTCGCGCTCGTCGGCAGCAACAACTTCGGCTTTCAGCTCACAGCAACGACGAATACAGTACGCCATCGCCTTCTCATCAAGCGCCATCAGCGCATCGATATTGCTTTCCAGCCAGCTGAAGAATTCACCGTCGAGGATAATGCCGTACTTGATCACTTCGGCCAGTCCGGAAGAGAGTTCACGGGCCGGCAACGTCTTAAGACAGTTGAGATCGACGACCACGGAAACCGGCTGCCAGAAGGCACCAATCATGTTTTTACCAAGAGGGTGATTGACGGCCGTCTTACCGCCGACCGAAGAGTCCACCTGCGACAGCAGGGTGGTTGGAACCTGGATAAAACGCACGCCGCGCTGATAGCTAGCCGCAGCAAAGCCGGTTAGATCACCGACCACGCCACCGCCGAGCGCCACCAGAGTGGTGTCACGGCCGTGCGGTTTTTGCAGTAAAGCGGTAAAGACGGAGTCCATCACCGTCAGGCTTTTGTACTGCTCGCCGTCGGGTAGAATGACGCTATCCACGTTAACCCCCGCCTGCTCCAGTACAGAGCGAACGTTATCCAGATAAAGCGGCGCCAGCGTTTCATTGGTGACCAGCATAACCTGGTCGCCTGATTTCAGTGGCTGAAAGGAAGCTGGATCGTTAAACAAACCAGCCGCGATGGTAATCGGGTAACTACGTTCCCCGAGGGTTACAGTAAGCCTCTCCATAACGCGACGTCCACCTCAGTTGCTTTTTACTCTGACGCTCTTTATTAAGCCAGAATCAATTGCTTTCCAGCATATGAATAATCTGGTTTGCCACTACTTTTGCGCTCTGATCGTCGGTACGGATAGTGACGTCAGCAATCTCTTCATACAGTGGGTTGCGTTCGTCGGCCAACGCTTCAAGAACTTCGCGAGGCGGCGCTTCAACTTGTAATAGAGGACGCTTTTTATCGCGCTGCGTACGGGCAAGCTGCTTTTCGATCGTTGTTTCCAGGTACACCACCACGCCGCGGGCGGAGAGACGGTTACGCGTTTCACGGGATTTCACAGAGCCGCCGCCAGTCGCCAGCACAATTCCCTGTTTTTCCGTCAACTCATTGATGATCTTTTCTTCACGGTCGCGGAAGCCGTCTTCACCTTCGACATCGAAAACCCAGCCCACATCTGCGCCAGTGCGTTTCTCAATCTCTTGATCAGAATCGTAAAATTCCATATTGAGCTGTTGGGCTAACTGGCGCCCAATAGTGCTTTTGCCGGCACCCATAGGCCCAACCAGAAAGATATTGCGTTTCTCTGCCATTTTTTCGGTACTACTAAGACTATTCGTTAATGGTAAACCCGCTTCGCGAATACCCAGCGCAGCAGGACATGAACTGAAACCTCATATGCAATAGAGCGAGAGTCAGACTAAAAATTATCTCAATACTCAGGCAGGTTTGGCAACTGAATATACTCGTCATTATTCAAACTACCTCGCCGTCGGCTGCACTTATCCGCCTCCAGGTGCATAGTTATCTATGTTTCTGGGGGTAAACCAGCTTACCGCCTCGACGCATCCTGAATGATCGTGTGGATAAATCACCGGACAAAAAGGGAGGATTGATGCCGAACCCGACTCTCAAATCGGTACCCCTTGTATGCTAAATCCGTCCTCACGTCAAACACCTGAAACGTGTTTAGCAAGAAAAACCGCTTAATGCACTGCCAGAATTCGTGGGGTAATGAAGACAACCAGTTCGCGCCGTTCGTTATCTTTACCGTCGCGACGAAACAGCTGGCCGAGCAGCGGAATGTCACCCAGTAGCGGAATACTGTCGCGGGCAGATTTCTTTTTTTGCGAAAAGATTCCGCCCAGAGCCAGCGTTTCGCCGCTTTTAACTTCAACCTGCGTCTCAATTTCCTGTTTATCGATAGCCAACGCTTCGCCGTTTTCCTGCTTCAGAACCTGACCTGGCGTATTCTCAGTAATACGTAGCTTCAGGCGCACGCGATTCTGTTGCAGAACCGTTGGCGTGACCTCCATTCCCAGAACCGCCTCTTTAAACTCAACCGATGTTGCGCCGCTTTCCCCGCTGGAGACCTGATAGGGAATTTCGCTACCCTGCTTGATGCTGGCAGGCTGCATATGAGAAGCCAGCAAACGCGGGCTGGCGATGATTTCCACCTGCTGTTTTTGCTCCAGCGCCGAAAGCTCCAGCTCCAGCAATCGCCCGCTCAGGCGGCCGATATTAAACCCCACGCGAGTGCTGGCATCGTTCACCGCCTGATGGCTGCTTAAGGTCGTCAGCTTACCGGAACCCGGCGCGCTGCTGGCTTCGGCCATGCTCCATTTCACCCCCAGTTCACGCAGGCTGGTTTCACTCATCGAGACGATATGTGCCGCCAGTTCGACCTGACCGACCGGCAGATCCATCTCCTGGGCCCACGCTGTCAACGTCGACAGATGCGCGGCATCGTCGTGAATGAACAGTCGATTGGTGCGTTTATCCACCGTCAGGCTGCCCCGGGCGCTGAGCAATTTGTCCCCGGACTTTGCCAGCTCGCTCGCATCGGCATGCTGCAGCATCACGCTATGCCTTTGCAAAGGCAGATTCTGCAATTGCTTCGCGCGCGCCGCCTCTTGTTGCGCCTGCCGCGCATTTTGCCAGCCCAGCGTATGCACATGCAGGACCGTGCCCTGCTGGTTATACATCAGCCCGGCGCTATCAATCACCGCGCGCAATGCCTGCTGCCAGGGAACGTTTTTCAGATGAAGCGACACCGTACCGCTGACGTCAGGCGCTACGACCAGATTTTTTTGCTGCATCTCGGCCAGCGTTTGCAGCACCTGGGCTACCGGCACATCATCAACCACCAGCGACACGAGTTGCTCATTTTTTGCCGCCGCTAGCGCTGGCAACAGTAGAAACAGCAGGCTTATCCATCGCATCATTTTTTGCTCCTTTTTCCCGCAGCCATTCCCAATGCGCAGGTTCGCATCCAGGCCCTGTTGTTATTTCAATTCGCTCCGCCGTCAGCACATGGATTCGCCAGCCCCCCGGCAAAGCGTCATCTTGTCGCACCCGTAGCCATTGGTTACGATGGTCCAGTAAATAACCCACCCAATATTGCGGATGACCGACCGCGCCACCATAGCGCCATTGCGCCAGCTGTGCCGTCTGGCAGCGATCCTCCGGAGGCAGAAACGGATCGCGATCGCCGGCCAGCAATGGTAGCGAAAGCGGCAACAGCCATAGAAAGCGCCAACCCTTACCCCACATCTTCGGCCTCCAGCTGTAACGTCATCAGCAGTGCCTCTTTTTCCGGACGCAGCGAAAAGCCCGTTACGCGCATCCCGCACTCCGCCAGCCAGGAAAACAGCGGCGGGACCGCCTGCCAGCTGGCCTCCAGCAGCAGCTCACCGCCATGCCCCGACGGGCGCCAGGTCACCAGCATGGCGCCTGATACCGGCAGCGCAACCGGCGAGAACAGCGAGCGCTGTTGCTCATCAGGAAGGACATTTTGCAAGGCAGTCTGCAGCGGCATTAACCGAAGCCACTGCTGACGCAGCCGGAGATGTCCGTCGGTTTCTGTCGGTGGAGGCGAAGCCGACAGCCGAAAAAAAATCACCACGAGCAGCCCCAGAATAATCGGCAGCGCGAGCCGCCCGCCACGCAGAGAAAACAATGCCGTCATTCCACGTTCAATGAGTGCCTGCATCAGCGTGCTCTCCGCTCAGGGAAAAGCGAAACTGCCAGCGCCCCGACTCACCGCGGCGCGTTTCACCGGCTTTGGCCGGTTTGAACCCGGCAACCGCACCCAGCGCTTTTTCCAGCCCCGCCACGGCATTAAGATTCAGCGCCAGACCGCTCAACATCAGGGTATCGCGCTGATACTCCAGCCGGGTTAACCAGGCCTGCTCCGGTAGTTGCGCGGCGATTGCCTGCAATCGGGGCCGCCAGGCCTCGGTTAATGCCCTTCTTTGCTGTCTCAGCCGCAGCCGCTGTGCTTGCTGCTGTCGCTCCAGCATCATGCTTTCGCGCTGACGGAGTGCGGACCAGAGCTGGTTTTCAGCCGCGGTTCTCACCGCCGCAAGCGCCTCAACCGCGTGACGCTCAGCCCGGTTAACCTGAGCCATCGTCAGCAAGAGCAGTAGAAACCCCACCGCGTACAGCAGCGCGACACGCAGCTGCTGGCGGCGACGCGCTTCACGCCATGGCAAAAAATTCACCGCCGTCGTCATCGTTACCGCCCTCCTAACGCCAGCGCAATCGCCACGGCATAGCGGTCTCCACAGCTCGGCAGCGGTGGTTGCAGGCGATGAATCACGCGCCAGGGGTCAAAAGCGGTCTCATCGCCAGAACGCGTGGCGCAGCGCTGGAGTGATTGGGCATCGATAAGCCGGGAGAGTTGTGAAAGCGAAGAGGCTTCAGCGCACGGCAAACTGCCCCAGCCTTCCCGGGTTGCCCACAGCCAATGAGGCTCGTTGCGCCACGCCAGGCCTTGCGAGCCAGAGGGTAACCAGGGGAGGAACGCCGCCAGCGCGCTGGCATCCGGGACAATGCCTGCGATGCTCAGCTTCAGGCGGGCGGCGAGCTGACGCAGAACGTCGATATCCAGGCGTTGTGCCGCCGTCACCCGCCACGCGTTATTTGCCGGCGCGGCGGAATAATCGACGCACAGCGAGGCGGCGGGCATCTCCAGCTGTTGCGCCATCACGCTGGCTATCCAGGTTGCCCGCTCCCTTTCGCTCAGAGACAGCTGCGGACGCGGCAGCTGCTTTTGTAGCGTTCGGCTGGCCGGAAACGCAATGCTGACCTGATGTTGCAAAGGCAGTTCCCGCCGCCAGTTCTGCAACCGTTCAGCCAGCGCAGTCACGTCAACCACCATGCCATGACGCACGATGCCGGGCGCCAGTTCGATGTCCCACCAGCGGCATAACGCCCAGCGGGAACGCGCATAGCGCAGTGCGACCAGCACGATTGCGTCCTGTTGAATATGCATCCCGATTCGCCAGTTGCTGAAAGCCATGCTTACGATCTCCTTGTCCGCCATTACGGCTCGACTCTATCAATGCACCAGGCTTGCCTTTATACTACCGCGCGTTTGTTTATAAACTGCCCAAATTAAACTTAATGGGAAATCTCCGGTGAAGTTCGTAAAGTATCTATTGATCCTTGCAGTCTGTTGCGTACTGCTGGGAGCAGGCTCGGTTTTTGGCCTCTATAAATATATTGAGCCGCAACTCCCTGACGTCGCGACCTTGAAGGATGTGCGTTTGCAGATCCCGATGCAGGTCTATAGCGCGGATGGTGAGCTTATTGCGCAGTATGGCGAGAAACGCCGTATTCCCGTCACGTTGCAGCAAATGCCGCCCGAGCTGATCAAAGCGTTTATTGCCACCGAAGATAGTCGTTTCTATGAGCATCACGGCGTCGATCCAGTCGGTATTTTTCGTGCAGCCAGCGTTGCCATGTTCTCAGGCCATGCCTCACAGGGCGCCAGTACGATCACCCAGCAGTTAGCGCGTAACTTCTTCCTGAGCCCAGAGAAGACGCTGATGCGTAAGATCAAAGAGGCCTTCCTGGCGATTCGCATCGAGCAGTTGCTGAATAAAGACGAAATCCTTGAGCTGTACCTGAATAAAATCTATCTCGGCTACCGCGCCTATGGCGTCGGCGCGGCGGCGCAGGTTTACTTTGGTAAATCTATCGACCAGCTTAGCCTGAGCGAAATGGCCGTTATCGCTGGCCTGCCTAAAGCACCATCGACATTTAACCCGCTCTATTCCATGGACCGCGCGACCGCGCGTCGTAACGTTGTTCTGGCACGTATGCTGAGCGAAGGCTATATCACGCAGGCGCAATACGATCAGGCGCGCAACGAAGCCATTGACGCCCGCTACCACGCACCGGAAATCGCCTTCTCGGCACCTTATCTCAGTGAAATGGTCCGCCAGGAGATGGTTAACCGCTATGGCGAACAGGCGTATGAAGATGGCTATCGCGTTTACACCACTATCACGCGTAAAAACCAGCAGTCTGCTCAGCAGGCCGTCCGCAATAACGTGCTGGATTACGATATGCGCCATGGCTACCGCGGCCCGGCCAACGTGCTGTGGAAAGTGGGCGAAACGCCCTGGGATCACGCGAAAATCATCGCATCGCTGAAAAGCCTGCCCGGCTACGGGCCGCTTGCTCCGGCGGTAATTACCTCGGCAAATCCCCAGGAAGCGGTCGCATTATTAAGTAATGGAACGTCGGTCACGCTGAACATGGAGGGCGTCCGCTGGGCGCGTCGCTTTATCTCCGATACCCAGCAAGGAGCGACTCCGCGGAAAGTCACCGATGTCCTGCAGTCCGGGCAGCAGGTTTGGGTCCGTCAGGTCGGCGACAGCTGGTGGTTGTCGCAGGTACCGGATGTAAACTCGGCGTTGGTTTCCATTAACCCGCAGAACGGCGCCATTATCGCCCTGGTCGGCGGGTTCGACTTCAATCAAAGTAAATTCAACCGCGCGACCCAGGCCCTGCGCCAGGTAGGCTCAAACATTAAGCCGTTCCTCTACACAGCGGCGATGGATAAAGGCCTGACGCTGGCCAGTATGCTTAACGATGTGCCGATTTCCCGTTGGGACGCCGGTGCAGGTTCCGACTGGCAGCCGAAAAACTCCCCGCCGCAGTACGCCGGCCCGATTCGTTTGCGTCAGGGACTGGGACAGTCGAAGAACGTCGTGATGGTTCGCGCCATGCGTGCCATGGGCGTGGATTACGCGGCGGAGTATCTACAGCGTTTCGGTTTCCCGGCGGGGAATATCGTGCATACCGAGTCGCTGGCGCTGGGGTCCGCATCCTTTACGCCGCTGCAGGTTGCGCGCGGTTATTCGGTGATGGCCAACGGCGGCTTCCTGGTAACGCCGTTCTTTATCAGCAAAATCGAGACCGATCAGGGCGGCGTGATCTTTGAAGAGCGGCCTAAAGTTGCCTGTCCGCAGTGCAACCTGCCGGTAATTTACGGCGATACGCCGAAATCCGACGTGCTGGAAAATAAAGATGTCGAAGATGTCGCGACCTCTGCAACACCGCAGAACTCCGCGCTGCCGCCGCAGCCAGAGCTTGAACAGGTCAACCAGGCGCTGGTAGCGCAAACCGGCGCCCCGGAATACGCGCCGCATGTGATCAGCACGCCGCTGTCATTCCTGATTAAAAGCGCCCTGAACAGCAACATCTTCGGCGAACCGGGCTGGATGGGGACCGGCTGGCGCGCCGGTCGCGATCTGCAGCGCCACGATATCGGCGGTAAAACGGGGACCACCAACAGTTCAAAAGATGCGTGGTTCTCCGGTTATGGTCCGGGTGTCGTGACGTCGGTATGGATTGGTTTTGACGATCACCGCCGCGATCTGGGGCGAACCACCGCATCCGGGGCGATTAAAGATCAGATCTCTGGCTATGAGGGGGGAGCCAAAAGCGCCCAGCCAGCCTGGGATGACTTTATGAAACGCGTGCTGGAAGGCGTACCTGAAGAGCCATTAACCCCGCCGCCTGGCGTGGTAACGGTCAATATCGACCGCAGCACCGGCCAGTTGGCAAGCGGTGGTAACAGCCGCGCCGAATACTTCATTGACGGCACACAGCCGACCCATCAGGCGGTGCATGAAGTGGGGACCACGATCACCGATGGTGGCGGTGAAACCCACGAATTGTTCTGATAAAAAAAGCGCCTGCGGGCGCTTTTTTTCTGCTTCTGTTTGCAGGCCATGGTTGCAGGCCAGATGTCTGGCAAGGCGCCGGGCAGTCTACAAGCGTCCCTGAGCCCGCAACCACTCGCGGACCAAAAACAGGGCGCTGACGTTGCGCGCTTCATTAAAATCTTCATCATCCAACAGCGTCATCAGCTGCGACAGCGGCCAGCGTACCTGCGGTAAGGGTTCCGGCTCATCGCCAGGCAGCGATTCCGGGTACAGATCTTCAGCCACCAGGATATTCATCTTGCTGGAGAAATAGGACGGTGCCATGCTCAGTTTTTTCAGGAACGTCAGCTTATTCGCGCCGAAACCGACCTCTTCTTTCAGCTCCCGGTTCGCGGCTTCCATGACGGTTTCGCCCGGATCAATCAGCCCTTTAGAAAACCCAAGCTCATAAGATTCGGTGCCAACGGCATATTCACGAATCAGAATGAGATGGTCATCGACAATCGGTACAATCATCACGGCTTCACGCGTCGAAGGGCGCATGCGTTCATAAACGCGACGCACGCCGTTGCTGAATTCCAGGTCCACGCTTTCAACGTTAAAAAGACGCGAACGCGCTACTGTTTCAACATTGAGAATGGTGGGTTTTTGTAATGATTTGCTCATTGTTATCGATCTATGCTGTGATTCCAGAAGTCATTGTGCGATACGCAGCACGGTTTCGGCAATTCAATTCGCCACTTATTTACATAGTTGCAACTTGCACGCCCAAAACACGAGAATCAGAAAGATAAAAAAGTCAATAGGTTGAAATGTTTTTGAGAATTTACTGATTCCTGGATTTTAACGATTTTGATAAGCTTGTATGCTGCTGTATCGCACAATAAATTTTCCCGTATACATACGCTATCTGCCGAGAGCACACTGCAGGTTCACGCAAAGTGTTAAGCAACTAAAGACACCTGTAAGAAAAGAATAACTACGATGGGATGGGCATGGGCACCTTTCTGATTTCTTTCACAGCTCTGCTAATCTGCGCATTGCTTATCGGGTGGTGGTATCGATCGCATGCCAGACGTCGCCGCCTCCCCCTCCTGCATGCCTTTAGCGATGCTGTCACCCGCAAGCTTTCTGAGCAAGAACGCCGCGCGGTGGAAAAGTACCTTGAAGGTCTCAACCACGCCCGACAGATGCCGGCATCGGGGGCAAGCGTTGCCCCTGCCGCACTGTCTCTCACTCAACAGAGCGATACCGTCTTCACGGTGACCCGCGCCATTACGCGCTATGGCATTACCACCGATGACCCGAACAAATGGCGCTACTTCCTCGACTCGGTGGAGGTGCATCTGCCGCCCTTCTGGGAGCAGTATATCAATGACGAAAATAGCGTTGAGCTGATACCCACCGACAGCCTGCCGCTGGTCATTGCGCTCAATGGCCACGCGCTCAGCGACTACCCGCAGGAGAGCCGCGGTTACGCCCTTGAACGGGCGTCGTCAACCCAGGCGTCAATCCGCGGGGAAGAGAGCGAGCAGATCGAGCTGTTAAGTATTCGCCAGGAAACGGCTGAGGAATACGCGCTGAGTCGGCCGGATGGGCTGCGTGAAGCGATCTTTATCGTCACCTCGTTCCTGCTGTTTTACTTCAGCCTGATAAGCCCCTACGTGTTTACCCCGTGGCTAATGCTCGGCGGGCTGCTGTTACTGGCTGCGGGCCTGTGGGGGATCTACGCGCCGCCGCGTAAAACGGCGCTCCGGGAGATCCACTGCCTGCGCGGGATGCCCAAACGCTGGGGTCTGTTTGGCGAAAATGACCAGGAGCATATCAATAATATCTCCCTGGGGATTATCGATCTGATCTATCCGCGCCACTGGCAGCCCTGGATTGCCCAGGATCTCGGCCAGCAGACGGATATCGATATCTATCTCAGCCGTCACGTCGTGCGCCAGGGCCGCTTCCTGTCGTTGCACGATGAAGTGAAACACTTCCCGCTTCAGTACTGGCTGCGTAGCGCCATTATCGCCACCGGCGCACTGCTGGTGGTGGTGATGCTGTGGGCCAGCGTACCGTTGAATATGCCGTTTAAGTTTACGCTTTCGTGGCTGAAAGGGGCGCAAACCATTGAAGCGACCACCGTCTCCCAACTGGAGAAGTCGCAGGTTCGTCTTGGCGATACGCTGCGATTGAAAGGTACCGGAACCTGCAATATCCACTCGCCGGATACCTGGACGGCGAAAGAGAACTCGCCGTTTATGCCGTTTGATTGCTCGCAGATCATCTGGAATGACGCGCCTCCCCTACCGCTCCCGGAGTCCGACGTCGTCAGCAAAGCCACGGCGCTGATGCAATCCGTGCAGCGCCAGCTACATCCCGATCCGGACGATGATTCGCACGTCAGCCCTGCGCTACGCTCGGCGATTCAGAAATCAGGGATGGTGCTGCTGGATGATTTTGGCGATATCGTCATTAAAACCAACAACCTGTGCGCGGCAAAAGATGACTGCACCCGTTTGAAAAACGCGCTGGTTAACCTGGGCAATACGCGTAACTGGGAAGCGCTGACCAAACGCGCCAACTCGGGCAAGCTGGATGGCGTCAACGTTCTGCTGCGCCCGGTAAGCGCCGAGTCGCTGGAAAATCTGGTGACCACCTCAACGGCACCGTTTGTCATTCGTGAAACCTCACGCGCAGCGCAGGCCCTTAACAGTCCGGCTCCCGGCGGTTTCCTGATTGTCAGTGACGAAGGCAGCGATCTGGTAAATCAGCCGTGGCCGACCACCAGCTTGTATGACTATCCGGCGCATGAACAGTGGGGCGAACTGCAGCGGCTGGCCAGAATGCTGATGCATACGCCGTTCCACGCCGAGGGGATTGTTACCAATCTCTATACCGATGCCAATGGCACGCAGCACATCAACCTGCATCGCATTCCGGACCGTTCAGGTCTGTGGCGCTATCTGGGGACGACGCTGCTTCTGCTGACCATGCTGGGCTGCATGTCGTGGCACGGGATCCTGACGATTCGTCGCTACCAGCGTCATCGCCAGCGAATGGAAGATATTCAGAAATACTACGAAAGCTGTCTGAATCCGGTACTCATCCCCTCGCCGGAACATCAAGAGTAATTCCCTGCGCGGCGGGGTGTGATACCCTGTCGCGCATTTCCCCTCGCTGGAGACTCACCATGCATTTTGATATCGCCTGGCAGGAGGTTGATACCGTTCTGCTGGATATGGATGGCACGCTGCTCGACCTCGCCTTCGACAACTATTTTTGGCAAAAGCTGGTGCCGGAAACCTGGGGGGCGGCACGTGGCCTCAACCTGCAGGAGGCCAAAGAGGCGATGCACCAGGAGTATCACGCGGTGCAGCATACGCTAAACTGGTACTGTCTGGACTACTGGAGCGAGCGCCTGAATTTGGATATTCGTGCGATGACCAGCGAGCAGGGGCCGCGAGCGGCGCTGCGTGAAGATACCGTCCCGTTCCTTGATGCCCTCAAGGCCAGCGGCAAGCGGCGCATCCTGCTGACCAACGCCCATCCGCACAATCTGGCGGTAAAGCTTGAACATACCGGTCTCGACGCACACCTTGATTTATTGCTTTCTACCCACACATTTGGTTATCCGAAAGAAGATCAGCGTCTGTGGCGTGCGGTAGCGGAAGAAACCGGCTTCGATGCGCGCAAAACGCTCTTTGTTGACGATAGCGAGGCGATTCTCGATGCCGCGGCTCAGTTTGGTATTCGTTACTGCCTGGGCGTCACGAATCCGGATTCCGGACTGGCGGAAAAAAGCTATGCCCGCCATCCGGGACTGAACGACTACCGGCGCCTGATCCCTTCGCTGACCCCAAAGGAGAGGCCATGAAAGAGAAGCCCGTCGAAGCCGTCAGGCTGGACAAATGGCTTTGGGCAGCCCGCATTTATAAAACCCGTGCGCTGGCGCGCGAGATGATTGAAGGCGGCAAGGTGCATTACAACGGCCAACGCAGCAAGCCGGGTAAAGTCGTTGAGCAGGGCGCCACCCTGACGCTACGCCAGGGCAACGACGAACGTACCCTGCTGGTCAAAGGGATAACGGAACAGCGCCGACCTGCCAGTGAAGCCGTCGCGTTGTATGAAGAGACGGCAGAGAGCATCGAGAAACGCGAGAAAATGGCGCTGGCGCGCAAAATGAACGCGCTGACCATGCCGCATCCCGACAGACGTCCGGACAAGAAAGAACGCCGCGACCTGATGAGATTTAAACACGGCGACAGTGAGTAACCGCCTATACCTGTAGGCACCGCTGTTGCCAGCAAGAGAGACCATTATGACTCAACACGATCAATTACATCGTTATCTGTTTGAAAACTATGCCGTACGCGGCGAACTGGTTACCGTCTCGGAAACCCTGGAACAGATTCTGGCGAACCACAGCTACCCGCAGCCGGTCAAAACCGTGCTGGCAGAGCTGCTCGTCGCCACCAGCCTGCTGACCGCCACGCTGAAGTTTGCCGGCGATATCACCGTGCAGCTGCAGGGCGATGGTCCTCTGTCTCTGGCGGTTATCAACGGGACGAATCAGCAGCAGCTGCGCGGCGTAGCGCGGACTCAGGGCGACATTCCGGAAGATGCGGACCTGAAAACGCTGGTCGGTAACGGGTACCTGGTCATCACCATTTCACCGGATGAAGGTGAGCGCTATCAGGGCGTGGTCGGTCTGGAAGGCGACACCCTGGCGGCTTGCCTGGAAGATTATTTCCAGCGCTCAGAACAGTTGCCGACGCGCCTTATCATTCGCACCGGCGAACATGAAGGGAAACCGATGGCGGGCGGCATGCTGCTTCAGGTCATGCCGGCACAAGAGACCCAGGCCAATGATTTCGAACATCTGGCTACGCTCACTGAGACCATCAAAGCCGAGGAGCTGTTCACCCTCTCTGCCACTGACGTCCTGTGGCGTCTGTATCACGAAGAAGAAGTGACCGTGTACGATCCGCAGAATGTGGAATTTAAATGTACCTGTTCCCGCGAACGCTGCGCCGGGGCGCTGAAAACGCTGCCGGATGAAGAGATCGACAGCATTCTCGCTGACGAAGGGGAAATTGATATGCACTGCGATTACTGCGGCAATCATTATCTCTTCAACGCCATGGATATCGCCGAGATTCGCAATAATGCCTCTCCGGCTGACCCGCAGGTTCACTGATAATCCTGTCCGCCAGAGCTCGCGGCGGAGGTTTTCAGCCTCCGCCGCGCCTGTTGTCAAACATTTCCTCGCGTGATGAATCGATTTTCACTGAAAGAGTTACGTAATTTTCTTTCAAGAAAGCGATTACATTCACAATTCAGCAGTTTTTTTAATTACTTTTTAACCAATAAGAAACATCTATCCCCACCAACGGCCAATTTCCTGAGATAATCACGCATGTTTCGTGACAGGAGTCACCGTGTTTTTCGTAAGTAAGGCGTTTGTCGAGATACGTAAATCTATGAGCCTGGTCGCGGTCTATACCCCGAAAGAACCCCTACAATTTAAAGCAGTATATATTATTGGCTAAGGAGCAGTGACATGCGCGTTAATAATGGTTTAACCCCGCAGGATCTCAAGGCTTATGGTATCAATGACGTCCAGGATATCGTCCACAACCCTAGTTACGATACGTTGTATCAAGAAGAACTCGATCCCACTCTGGAAGGGTATGAGCGCGGCGTACTAACCAATCTGGGAGCGATCGCCGTCGATACCGGTATTTTTACCGGTCGCTCGCCGAAAGATAAATATATCGTTCGTGACGATACAACCCGCGATACCGTGTGGTGGTCTGATAAAGGCAACGGTAAAAACGACAACAAACCGCTCTCTCAGGAAACCTGGCAGCACCTGAAAGATCTGGTCACCCATCAGCTTTCCGGCAAGCGTCTGTTCATCGTTGATGCGTTCTGCGGCGCCAATGCCGACACACGTCTGAGCGTACGCTTCATTACCGAAGTGGCCTGGCAGGCACACTTCGTCAAGAACATGTTTATTCGCCCAGGCGATGAAGAACTGGCCAACTTTAAGCCGGATTTCATCGTGATGAACGGCGCCAAATGCACCAACCCGCAGTGGAAGGAGCAGGGACTCAACTCTGAAAACTTCGTTGCCTTCAACCTGACGGAGCGGATCCAGCTGATCGGCGGGACCTGGTACGGCGGCGAAATGAAGAAAGGGATGTTCTCTATCATGAACTACCTGCTGCCGCTGCAGGGTATCGCGTCGATGCACTGTTCCGCTAACGTTGGCGAGAAAGGCGACGTGGCGGTCTTCTTTGGCCTCTCCGGCACCGGCAAAACCACCCTTTCCACCGATCCGAAACGCCGCCTGATCGGCGATGACGAACACGGCTGGGATGACGATGGCGTCTTCAACTTCGAAGGCGGCTGCTATGCCAAGACCATTAAACTCTCCGAAGCCGCAGAGCCAGATATCTATCACGCGATTCGTCGTGATGCGCTGCTGGAAAACGTGGTGGTTCGCGCGGACGGCACGATTGATTTCGACGATGGTTCGAAAACCGAGAACACCCGTGTCTCCTACCCGATCGATCATATCGAGAACATCGTTAAGCCGATCTCGAAAGCGGGCCATGCCACCAAAGTTATCTTCCTGACCGCGGATGCATTCGGCGTACTGCCGCCGGTATCGCGCCTGACGGCAGATCAGACCCAGTATCACTTCCTCTCTGGCTTTACCGCTAAACTGGCCGGTACCGAGCGTGGCGTCACCGAGCCGACGCCAACCTTCTCCGCCTGCTTCGGCGCCGCGTTTTTGTCGCTGCACCCGACGCAGTATGCGGAAGTCCTGGTGAAGCGCATGCAGGCGTCCGGCGCGCAGGCTTATCTGGTCAACACCGGCTGGAATGGCACCGGCAAACGTATCTCGATTAAAGATACTCGCGCCATTATTGACGCCATTCTTGACGGGTCGCTGGACGATGCGGAAACCTTCACGCTGCCGATGTTCGATTTGCAGATCCCAATCTCGCTGCCAGGTGTCGATACGCACATCCTCGACCCGCGCAACACCTACGGTTCGCCAGAGCAGTGGCAGGAGAAGGCCGAGCAGCTGGCGAAGCTGTTCGTAGAGAACTTCGAGAAGTACACCGATACGCCAGCGGGCGCCGCGCTGGTCGCTGCCGGTCCGAAACGCTAACCGTGTATCCATAAAGAATAAGCCGGGCAATGCCCGGCTTTTTTTATGCTCTCGCGCCGACTCGCGCGATTCAGGCAGCCGCGAGCGGCCGCTTAACTCTCTTTGCTCTGTTTCGTCGGCATTAACGCACGTTGAACCGGAACCGGCAGCCAGGCGCGAATTAACAGCCCGCCCCGCTCGCTGGAACCAATCTCCAGGCGACCGTTATGGTTATCGATAATACGCTGCACAATCGCCAGTCCCAGCCCGGTACCGCTGGTGCTGCGGGCGCTATCGCCACGCACAAACGGCTGGAACAGATGCTCGCGTTGTTCCGGCTTAATCCCCGGACCATCATCCTCAACCTGGAACCAGGCGCTGCTGGCTTCGCTACCGCTGCTGACCTTAATCCAGCCGTTGCCATACCGCGCGGCGTTAACCACCATATTAGCCAGCGCACGCTTGATAGAGAGCGGATGGATGCGCAGCGGAATCTCGCCGGCCTGCAGGTCCGTCGCGATTTCACGTTCGTAACCGCTTTCTGCCGCGATAACCTCACCCAGCACGGAGTTAAGGTCCGCCAGCTCCATCGGCATCTCCTGGCCCGTGCGCAGGTAATCAATAAACTGCTCGATGATGGCGTTACACTCTTCGATATCTTTATTGATCGACTCGGCAAGGTAACCGTCCTCTTCCCCCATCATCTCCGTCGCCAGACGAATACGCGTCAGCGGCGTACGCAGATCGTGGCTGACGCCGGCCATTAACAGCGTACGATCGTCTGCCAGCTGTTTTACGCCTGCGGCCATGTGGTTAAAGGCCCGGGTGACCGAACGCACTTCGGATGCACCGTACTCCCGCAGCGGCGGCGGAATGATGCCTCGCCCGACCTGCAACGCCGCATGTTCAAGATCGACCAGCGGCCGGTTCTGAATACGGATAAACAGCCAGGCGCCGCCGATCGCCAGCAGCATAATCGCCAGGGTATAGCGGAACAGCGGCGAGAAGTCGCCCTGGTGGATTTCCGTCAGCGGTACGCGTACCCAAATATTGGGCGACAGCCAGGTTTTCAACCACACCACGGGGGAGCTTTTGTTAACCTCGACCCGCACTTCGGTTGGCCCACCGAGCTGGTGCGCCATCTGCTGACTTAAAAACTCATAATGCTGCGCCCAGCGCAGGCCTGCGTCTTCCGCCGCTTCATTGGAATAGAGCGAAATGCCCAGCTCGCGATAAATTTCGCGGCGAAACGCCGGCGGCACCACCAGCTGGGTACCATCCTCCAGCTGCAGTTTATCGGTCATCAGCATACGCACTTCGTATGCCAGCACCTTATTAAACTGCTGGAGGCTCGGTAGAATCGCAAAATTCAGCACCACCAGATAGGTCGTCACCAGGCTGACAAACAGCAAGGTGACAATCAATAACAGGGTGCGAGCAAACGAGCTTCGCGGCGAAAAGCGCACGCGTTTCATGCCTTAGAGCCGTCCGGTACGAAGACGTAGCCTAGCCCCCACACGGTCTGGATGTAACGCGGATGTGCCGGGTCCTCTTCGACCATGCGGCGCAGGCGGGAGATTTGTACATCGATGGAACGCTCCATTGCGGAATATTCACGACCGCGAGCGAGGTTCATCAGTTTATCGCGGGAAAGCGGCTCGCGCGGATGGCTCACCAGCGCTTTCAGTACCGCAAATTCACCGCTGGTGAGCGGCATCGGTTCATCTTCGCGGAACATCTCGCGGGTGCCGAGATTCAGCTTGAATTTACCAAAGGCGATGACCGCCTCTTCCTGCGACGGCGCACCCGGCAGCTCATTGGCCTGGCGACGCAGCACGGCGCGGATACGGGCCAGCAGTTCACGCGGGTTGAACGGTTTTGGAATATAGTCATCCGCACCGATTTCGAGGCCCACAATACGGTCAACCTCTTCCCCTTTCGCCGTGACCATAATGATCGGCATCGGGTTGCTTTGGCTACGCAGACGACGACAAATGGAGAGGCCATCTTCGCCCGGCAGCATCAAATCCAGTACCATCAGGTGGAAGGACTCACGAGTCAACAGACGATCCATTTGTTCAGCGTTGGCGACGCTTCGAACCTGGAAGCCTTGCTCGGTCAGATAACGTTCGAGCAGCGCACGCAGGCGCATGTCGTCGTCGACAACCAGAATCTTATAATTCTCTTGCATTGTTTATACTCCCAAAGGTTCACTGCAATTGTCAGTGCGTATTCTCAAAAAAGCCCGGGTCGCCGACCAGCTAAATCTGGTATATATTCCAGGCTAAATTGTTACAAAGCATATTTAACAGCAGCTTAAGTATACATTTAATCATAAGACACATTATTTATCCTGTCGGTATTATTACGCACTACGAATTGTGCGCAACCGCACATCGCCGCGTACCGTGTCCGACAATCAGAAGGTAGAACGATAAATGAAAACGCCGCTGATCACCCGTGAAGGGTATGAAAACCTTAAAAAAGAAATGGATTATTTGTGGCGTGAAGAGCGTCCCGAGGTCACCAAAAAAGTGACCTGGGCGGCCAGCCTTGGCGACCGTAGCGAAAATGCTGATTACCAGTACAACAAAAAACGTCTGCGTGAAATCGACCGCCGGGTACGCTATCTCACCAAATGTCTGGAAAATCTGAAAATCGTCGATTACTCCCCGCAGCAGGAGGGCAAAGTGTTTTTCGGCGCGTGGGTTGAAATCGAAAACGATGATGGCGACACCAGACGCTTTCGCATCGTCGGTTACGATGAAATTTTCGGACGTAAAGACTACATCTCTATCGACTCGCCGATGGCCCGCGCGCTGCTGAAAAAAGAGGTCGGCGACCTGGCGGTTGTCAACACGCCCGCCGGCGAAGCCAGCTGGTACGTCAACAATATCGAATATGTGAAATAGCGCGTCCGGAACAATCTGAGAGCCTCGTGTCACGACTGGCATTTTGCCGTGCCAGTCCGTATAACTATCCCCTGATTTTCGATCCACAAGATGAAATAGACATGATGAATGATTCGCTCTGCCGCATTATTGCGGGTGAACTT
Source organism: Klebsiella sp. YJ (assembly GCF_002108615.1). NCBI lineage: Bacteria > Pseudomonadati > Pseudomonadota > Gammaproteobacteria > Enterobacterales > Enterobacteriaceae > Klebsiella > Klebsiella sp. YJ. Next base: position 55,149 of record NZ_MTEG01000022.1, on the reverse strand, counting down.
CAGGCCAGGTCTGAACAGGTAGAAGCTGCCGTTCGCCTGCTTGATGAAGGGAACACCGTGCCGTTTATCGCACGCTATCGTAAAGAAGTCACCGGCGGTCTGGATGACACGCAGCTGCGTAATCTGGAAACCCGCCTTGGTTATCTGCGTGAACTGGAAGACCGTCGTCAATCCATCCTCAAATCGATCGGCGAACAGGGCAAGCTGACCGATGCGCTGGAAAAGGCGATTACCACCACGCTGAGCAAAACCGAGCTCGAAGACCTTTACCTGCCCTATAAACCGAAACGCCGTACCCGCGGGCAAATCGCCATTGAAGCCGGACTGGAGCCGCTGGCGGACCTGCTATGGAACGAACCGTCCCACGATCCGGAAACAGAAGCCGCGAAGTTTGTCGATGCCGATAAAGGCGTCGCCGATACCAAAGCCGCGCTGGATGGCGCGCGTTATATCCTGATGGAGCGTTTTGCTGAAGATGCCGCGCTGCTGGCGAAGGTGCGTGACTACCTGTGGAAGAATGCGCACCTGGTAGCCACGGTGGTGAGCGGCAAAGAAGAGGAAGGGGCAAAATTCCGCGACTACTTCGATCACCACGAGCCTATCGCTACCGTCCCTTCGCACCGCGCGCTGGCCATGTTCCGCGGCCGTAACGAAGGCATCCTGCAGCTGGCCCTGAATGCCGACCCGCAGTTTGACGAGCCGCCGAAAGAGAGCCACTGCGAACAGATTATTATCGACCATCTCGGTTTACGGTTGAACCACGCCGCAGCCGACAGCTGGCGCAAAGGGGTTGTCAGCTGGACATGGCGCATCAAGGTACTGATGCACCTGGAGACCGAGCTGATGGGCACCGTGCGTGAACGCGCGGAAGATGAAGCCATCAACGTGTTTGCCCGTAACCTGCACGATCTGCTGATGGCCGCCCCCGCCGGGTTGCGCGCCACGATGGGCCTCGACCCGGGTCTGCGTACCGGCGTGAAAGTCGCCGTGGTAGATGGCACCGGTAAACTGGTTGCCACAGACACCATCTATCCGCACACCGGACAGGCTGCCAAAGCGGCGGTTGTCGTCGCAGCGCTGTGTGAAAAACACAACGTTGAGCTGGTTGCTATCGGCAACGGCACCGCCTCCCGCGAAACCGAGCGCTTCTTCCTCGATGTGCAGCAACAGTTCCCGAAAGTCACCGCGCAGAAAGTGATCGTCAGCGAAGCCGGGGCCTCCGTCTACTCGGCTTCCGAGCTGGCGGCCCTGGAGTTCCCGGACCTCGATGTTTCTCTGCGCGGCGCTGTTTCAATCGCCCGCCGTCTGCAAGATCCGCTGGCCGAGCTGGTTAAAATCGATCCGAAGTCCATCGGCGTGGGCCAGTACCAGCACGACGTCAGCCAGTCACAGCTGGCGCGCAAGCTGGATGCGGTGGTCGAAGACTGTGTTAACGCCGTCGGCGTGGATCTGAATACCGCATCCGTGCCACTGCTCACCCGCGTAGCGGGCCTGACGCGGATGATGGCGCAGAACATCGTCGCCTGGCGTGATGAAAACGGCCAGTTCCAGAACCGTCAGCAGCTGCTGAAAGTCAGCCGACTGGGTCCCAAAGCCTTCGAGCAGTGCGCCGGGTTCCTGCGCATCAACCACGGCGACAACCCGCTGGACGCCTCCACCGTTCACCCGGAAGCATACCCTATCGTCGAGCGCATTCTGGCCGCCACCCGGCAGGCGTTAAACGATCTGATGGGCAACAGCAGCGAGTTACGCAATCTGAAAGCGGCCGACTTCACCGATGACAAATTCGGTGTGCCAACCGTCACCGACATCATCAAAGAGCTGGAAAAACCTGGTCGCGACCCGCGTCCGGAGTTTAAAACCGCGAAGTTCGCCGATGGTGTGGAAACCATGAACGACCTGCTGCCGGGCATGGTACTTGAAGGTGCGGTCACCAACGTCACTAACTTTGGCGCCTTTGTCGATATCGGCGTACACCAGGATGGTCTGGTGCATATTTCGTCGCTGTCGAATAAATTCGTCGACGATCCGCATACCGTCGTCAAAGCTGGCGACATCGTGCAGGTTAAAGTGATGGAGGTCGACCTGCAGCGTAAACGCATCGCACTGACCATGCGTCTGGACGAGCAGCCAGGCGAGAGTAACGCCCGGCGCGGCGGCGGGAGCGATCGTGCGCAGGGCAACCGCCCGGCGGCGAAGACGGCTAAACCGCGCGGCCGTGAGGCGCAGTCAGCTGGCAACAGCGCCATGATGGACGCGCTGGCAGCGGCCATGGGTAAAAAACGCTAATCTTTTCCCGGCCCCTCATTGCAGGGGCCATTTCCCGCCCTTATTCTCTGACCCCGTGTTGGTATACTCCGGAAACCGATTAGCTCCGGTTAATACAGGCGAGTAAATAAGTTATTTATTAAGATTTCATTTTGTTAACCAATGAAACCTTAATTACACATTAAATGACAAAATAAATATTACCCTTATTTATCGCTACAGTGCAGACCTTGCGTCATATCAAAAAAACAGTATATTTCCGGCAAATGTCGATTATTAAACCATTTATGTATTGATGATAAAAACCATTATCATTATCATCATTCATAGTAAATATATCTTCTTCTCCGTTGACTATGCTCCCCGGTGCTGCGCGATGACCGCACACGGTAAACTCTCGTTCAGTTAGCGATTACAGGTAGGCCCTATGCAATTCACTCCTGATAGTGCGTGGAAAATCACGGGTTTCTCTCGCGATATTAGTCCGGCTTATCGTCAGAAACTGTTGTCCCTTGGAATGCTGCCAGGATCCTCTTTTAATGTGGTCCGCGTCGCGCCGCTCGGCGATCCCGTGCATATCGAAACCCGGCGTGTAAGCCTGGTATTACGCAAAAAAGATCTCGATTTAATAGAACTGGAAGCGGTTGCACAATAACACCTGACCCGGTACGCAGAGTCTGAAATATGAAAAAGTTAACTCTTGGTTTAATTGGTAATCCGAACTCCGGCAAGACAACATTATTTAATCAGCTTACCGGCGCCCGTCAGCGCGTCGGCAACTGGGCCGGGGTCACCGTCGAGCGCAAAGAAGGAGCCTTTACCACCACTGACCACCAGGTCACGCTGGTGGACCTGCCCGGCACCTATTCGCTGACGACGATCTCTTCACAGACCTCTTTAGATGAGCAGATCGCCTGTCACTATATCCTCAGCGGCGATGCCGACATGCTGATTAACGTGGTTGACGCCTCAAATCTGGAACGCAACCTCTATCTGACGCTGCAGCTACTGGAGCTGGGCATCCCCTGTATCGTTGCGTTGAATATGCTGGATATTGCCGAGAAGCAAAAAATCCGCATCGACGTTGACGCGCTGGCCGCCCGCCTGGGTTGCCCGGTGATTCCGCTGGTCTCGACGCGCGGGCGCGGTATCGAAGCCTTAAAAATGGCCGTCGACCGCCACCAGCAAAATACGTCGCTTGAACTGGTGCACTACCCGCAGCCGCTGCTGCGTGAAGCCGAAAAGCTGGCTCAGGAGATGGCGCGGGAGATCCCGCAGCGTCAGCGTTGCTGGCTGGGTCTGCAGATGCTGGAGGGCGATATTTACAGCCGCGAGTACGCCGGAAACGCTGCGCATAAGCTCGACGATGCCCTGGCAAATCTGAGCGCGGAAATTGACGATCCGGCGCTGCATATCGCGGATGCCCGCTATCAGAGCATTGCCGCCATATGCGATGCCGTCAGCAACACGCTCACCGCTGAGCCAAGCCGCTTCACCACCGCGATGGACAAAATCATCCTCAGCCGCGTGCTGGGGCTGCCCATCTTCTTATTTGTCATGTACCTGATGTTCCTGCTGGCGATCAACATCGGCGGCGCATTACAGCCCATCTTTGACGCCGGGTCCGTGGCTATCTTTATTCACGGTATTCAGTGGCTGGGCTATACCCTGCATTTACCGGACTGGCTAACCGTTTTCCTTGCCCAGGGGCTGGGTGGCGGTATCAATACCGTGCTGCCGCTGGTCCCGCAAATCGGCATGATGTATCTGTTCCTCTCCTTCCTTGAAGATTCCGGCTATATGGCGCGAGCGGCATTCGTCATGGACCGCTTGATGCAGGCGCTGGGGCTACCGGGGAAATCCTTCGTTCCGCTGATTGTCGGCTTCGGCTGCAACGTGCCGTCGGTCATGGGCGCGCGCACGCTGGATGCGCCTCGCGAACGCCTGATGACCATCATGATGGCGCCGTTTATGTCCTGCGGCGCGCGCCTGGCGATCTTCGCCGTGTTCGCCGCCGCGTTCTTTGGTCAGAATGGCGCGCTGGCGGTCTTCTCGCTGTATCTGCTCGGCATCGTGATGGCTATCCTGACCGGTCTGATGCTCAAACACACCATTATGCGCGGCGAAGCATCGCCGTTTGTGATGGAGCTGCCGGTCTACCACGTCCCGCATGTCAAAAGCCTGGTCATCCAGACCTGGCAGCGGCTGAAAGGCTTTGTGCTGCGCGCGGGTAAAGTTATCGTCATCGTCAGTATCTTCCTTAGCGCCCTGAACAGCTTCTCGCTCAACGGAAAGCTGGTGGATAACATTAACGATTCGGCGCTGGCCTCCGTCAGTCGTATTATCACGCCGATTTTTAAACCGATCGGCGTGCATGAAGACAACTGGCAGGCTACCGTCGGGCTGTTTACCGGCGCAATGGCGAAAGAAGTGGTCGTCGGCACGCTGAACACGCTCTACACCGCCGAAGACATTCAGAACGAAGCGTTTAATCCGCAGGAATTCCACCTCGGCGACGAACTGCTGGCCGCGCTGGACGAAACCTGGCAGAGCCTGAAAGATACCTTCAGCCTGAGCGTCCTGGCTAACCCTATCGAAGCCAGCAAAGGCGATGGTGAAATGGAAACCGGCGCCATGGGCGTCATGGGCAGCAAATTCGGCAGTGCGGCCGCCGCCTACAGCTACCTGATTTTCGTTCTGCTCTATATTCCGTGCATCTCGGTGATGGGGGCTATCGCTCGCGAATCCAGCCGTGGCTGGATGTCATTCTCCATCCTGTGGGGACTGAACATCGCCTACTCGCTCTCGACGCTGTACTACCAGACCGTGAGTTTCAGCCAGCATCCGCGCTACAGCCTGGTGTGTATCCTGGCGGTGGTGCTGTTTAACATCCTGGTCTTTGCTCTGTTACGCCGGGCACGCAGCCGGGTTGATATCTCTCTGCTGGCCACGCGTAAAACGCCGTCATCCTGCTGTCAGAGTCCGGCAGGCGATTGTCACTAAGGAGTCATCATGGCGTCGTTGATTGAAGTACGCGATATGCTGGCCCTGCAGGGGCGTATGCAGGCGACACAACTCAGCGCTCACCTGCATGCTCCGCAGCCGCTGGTCGAGGCCATGCTGAGTCGTCTGGAAGCCATGGGGAAAGCCGTGCGTATAACGGAAGACGCGGACGGCTGTTTGTCCGGCAGCTGCAAAAGTTGCCCTGAGGGAAAAGCCTGCTTGCAAGAGTGGTGGGCGCTACGCTGATCGTTGAGCAATAAGCCTCTGAGCAATAAAACCAAAGCGGGTCCTGAGACCCGCTTTTGCTTATTTGTAGACGTCGGCGTTAGCGTGAACGGTTTTCTCGTTTTTCGAACCGGCAATCACCACAAAGTACTTGCCGCCCAGCTCATCCGCCTTCTTCGACAGATCGCGCTTTGCATCCATCGGTGACGTTGTTTTTGAGGTCGTAATGCTGCCGATTTTCGTCAGCTTCATTGACGCCACTTCATCTTTTTGAATCTCTTTCGCTGCAAACGCGCCAAAAGACAGGGACCCAATCACCAGAGATGCGACAATACCCGTAATAAGTTTCATAGCCTGAACTCTCCATAAGGTTGTTTTTATAGGCCACGGCGGCGACAGAAACGCATGCTCCCCGTGACAACCTAAGTATTGCTATGGTCGGGATTTTTGCCACAGCCGGCTAAAAATAATTGCGCAGGCGATTTTTCAACGCCACCAGCGGCTCACAGAACGCCTGCGGGTGCGAGATGAACGGCGCATGGGCCGCTTTTTCAAAGACCATAGATTCACTCTGCGGCCATAATGCATCCAGAACCGGCACAATTTTGCGCGGTACCAGGCCATCCAGTCGGCCATACAGCCGCAGGAATGGCAGGGTGATTGCGGCCAGCGGCTGGCGTAAATCGGCCGTTTTAAGGATCTCCAGTCCGCCGTTCAACACTTCTGCGGACGGCATCGGCAACGACAACACGGTACTTTTCAACGCCCGGGCATCCTGGCGAGCGCTTTCCGTCCCCAGCGTTTGCAGCGCCAGAAACCGCTCCACGGTACGCTGGAAATCTTCGCTCAACTGCTGCTGAAAGCCACTTAGCACCTCCGCTTTGATCCCGGGCCAGTCGCCATCGGCGCCAAAACAGGGTGAGGACGCCACGGTGACCAGCGCCTGTACGCGTCCGGGGTGTTGCAAGGCAATCTGACTGGCCACCAACCCGCCGAGGCTCCAGCCCAGCCAGATAGCCTGCTCCGGGGCCTGGCTCAGTACCTGCTGTGCCATCTCTTCCAGCGACAGAGCGCCAAAGCCGCTGCTACGACCATATCCCGGCAGGTCAACCAGATGCAGCGTAAAGTGCGAGGCCAGTTCCGGCGTCACGCAATCCCATACCCTGGCATTCAGCCCCCATCCGTGCAGGAGCACAAGATGACAATTTCCTTCCCCCACGGTTTGCCACCAGATGTCGTTCATCAGTTACTGTTCTCTTTCCACCATTACGAGGTGAAATATGCTAACAGCACACAGCTTATGCTGGCTATGCCAAATGCCGGTGGCGATCGCCAGCTGGGGAATCTGCTCCTGCTGCGCGACCTCGCTGGCGCTTACCCATTCGCTTTGCCCACGGTGCGGCCTGCCTGCAGCGGTCAGCAGAGTCCCCTGCGGCCGCTGCCTGCGGAATCCGCCGCCGTGGCAACGGCTGGTGACGGTCAATGATTACCGGCCACCGCTGAGCGGTTTGATCCATCAGCTTAAGTTTTCCCGTCGCCCGGAACTGGCGTCAGCGCTGGCACGACTGCTGCTATTACGCGTTCGCCAGAGGGAAGGATTCCCTCGACCAGACCGGCTCGTCAGCGTCCCGCTATGGCAGCGACGTCAATGGCGACGAGGCTTCAATCAAAGCGACCTGCTATGCCGACCGTTGGCTTACTGGCTGCAGTGCGCCTGGCACCATGACGCTGTACGTCGCCAGCGACGCACTGCGACCCAGCACCACCTCTCTGCACGCTTGCGTAAACAGAACCTGAAAAATGCCTTTCAGCTTGAAATATCGGTGCGCGGCCTCCATATCGCCATTGTGGATGATGTCGTCACAACCGGAAGCACCGTCGCTGAAATATCCCGCCTGCTTTTGCGAAACGGCGCCGCGACGGTTCAGGTATGGTGTATATGCCGTACCTTGTAGACCCCTGCTGATGGGCGTATTATAACCAAGTAAAATAGTCAACTATTAGGCCAACGCTATGATCCGTATTTCCGATGCTGCACAAGCGCACTTTGCCAAATTGCTGGTAAATCAGGAAGAAGGGACACAAATTCGCGTATTTGTGATTAATCCCGGCACCCCAAACGCTGAGTGCGGCGTATCCTATTGCCCACCGGATGCGGTGGAAGACACCGACACGGCGCTGAAGTTTGAGCAACTGACTGCGTATGTCGACGAACTCAGCGCGCCGTATCTGGAAGACGCTGAAATTGACTTCGTTACCGATCAGCTTGGCTCTCAGCTGACGCTGAAAGCACCGAACGCCAAGATGCGCAAAGTTTCCGACGATGCTCCGCTGATGGAACGCGTTGAATACCTGCTGCAATCACAGATTAACCCGCAGCTGGCCGGCCACGGCGGACGCGTTACGCTGATGGAAATCACCGAAGACGGTCTGGCCATCCTGCAGTTCGGCGGCGGTTGTAACGGCTGTTCAATGGTCGATGTGACCCTGAAAGAAGGGATCGAGAAACAGCTGCTCAACGAATTCCCTGAGCTGAAAGGCGTGCGCGATCTGACCGAACACCAGCGCGGCGAGCACTCTTACTACTAAGTCCCCCCCCTCTTCCCGATGTTAAGCCCGGCGGCATTTGCCCAGCCGGGCCGCCCCTGCCGATGTTACCGCACAACATTTCCCCCTGAACCACCCGGCAAAAACCCGGGAAAGAGTATGACTTAAGTCTCATATTTAAAATTTTACCCCGACGGGTGATTCTCAACCTGCATATGTTACCCGTATCATCTCTTTCAGGCACCGCTGCTATAAAAATAGCCAGCTATCCTTTCCTACAGGAGTGATAGTCGATTTTATGGCGCCACACCGTTTGCCGGCTCAGGCAGAGCAAACGAAAAAGATTGAAATTTGACGTTACCCATAACAAATGTAAGGCCAGGTAAATTATGCCATTAGTCATCGTTGCTATCGGGGTTGCCCTGCTGTTGCTGCTGATGATCCGTTTCAAGATGAACGGCTTCATCGCTCTGGTTCTGGTGGCACTCGCCGTCGGACTTATGCAAGGTATGCCTCTGGATAAAGTCATCGTATCCATTAAAAACGGCGTTGGGGGAACCCTCGGCAGTCTCGCGCTGATCATGGGCTTTGGCGCTATGCTCGGTAAGCTGCTGGCGGATTGCGGCGGCGCTCAGCGAATTGCCACAACCTTAATCGCTAAGTTCGGGAAAAAGCACATCCAGTGGGCAGTCGTGCTGACCGGTTTTACCGTCGGCTTCGCGCTGTTCTACGAAGTGGGCTTTGTGCTGATGCTGCCGCTGGTGTTCACCATTGCCGCGTCTGCCCGCATTCCGCTGCTGTACGTCGGCGTTCCAATGGCGGCCGCGCTCTCCGTGACTCACGGTTTCCTGCCTCCGCACCCGGGCCCAACGGCGATTGCCACTATCTTCCACGCTGATATGGGTAAGACCCTGCTGTACGGTACGATTCTGGCTATCCCGACGGTTATCCTTGCCGGTCCGGTTTTCGCTCGCTTCCTGAAAGGCATTGATAAGCCGATTCCGGAAGGGCTGCACAACCCGAAAACCTTCAGCGAAGAAGAGATGCCGGGCTTTGGCGTCAGCGTCTGGACTTCACTGGTACCGGTGATCCTGATGGCGATGCGTGCCGTTGCCGAGATGATCCTGCCGAAAGGCCACGCCTTCCTGCCGGTTGCCGAGTTCTTCGGCGACCCGGTAATGGCGACCCTGATTGCGGTTCTCATCGCCCTGTTCACCTTCGGCCTGAACCGTGGGCGTTCCATGGAGCAGATCAACGACACGCTGACCTCTTCGATCAAAATTATCGCCATGATGCTGTTGATCATCGGCGGCGGCGGCGCCTTCAAACAGGTGCTGGTGGATAGCGGCATGGATAAATACATCGCCTCTATCATGCATGAATCCAACATGTCACCGCTGTTTATGGCCTGGTCTATCGCGGCGGTACTGCGTATTGCGCTCGGTTCTGCGACCGTTGCCGCCATCACCGCCGGCGGGATTGCCGCACCGCTGATTGCCACCACCGGCGTCAGCCCGGAACTGATGGTTATTGCGGTTGGTTCCGGCAGCGTTATCTTCTCTCACGTGAACGATCCGGGCTTCTGGCTGTTTAAGGAATACTTCAACCTGACCATCGGCGAAACCATCCGGTCGTGGTCGGTGCTGGAAACCATTATCTCAGTCTGCGGCCTGGTTGGCTGTCTGCTGCTGGGGATGGTGGTGTAAGCCAGACGTCAGCATAAAAAAGGCCGGGTCCGCATACGCGACCCGGCCTTTTTGTTGGCCCTTTCTCACACCGTTTCCCCGGTGTCACCGGAGAAACGGCGGCACTATTTCTTCTTAGCGACCGCTTTGCGCCGCTTATCCAGATCCTTAATCAGCTTATTCACCCGCTCATCGGCAAACATCTGCTCAAGGGTCGTGGAGAGCTTACGCCGCCAGTTCGGATATTCGCTGCTGGTTCCCGGGATATTGACCGGGGTGGCCATTTCCAGCCAGTCTTCCGGCTGTAGCCCCAACAATGCGCTGTTGCTGTCCGCAATGTAACGCTGCATACCGCGATTGAGGGTCGAGGTCATCGCCATCAGCGAGGCATTATGCCCGGCGCGTTTAGGCAGGCAGCCATATTGATGCAGCGCATCCAGCAGCCCCTGCTTCGCCAGTTCACGATCCTGATACAGGCCACGCAGAACCCCTTCATCCGGATACAGACCTAACGATTTACCCAGCGTCAGGTCTCCGCTTTCCCAGTAACCGCGCAGCGTTGGCAGGTCATGCGTTGTCGCCACCGCCATTGATTGTTCCGGATACGTCTGCGGCGCGCGGAACGTCTTCTCATGGTCATTTTCGAAATAGAGCACTTTGTAGGAATAGACGCCGCTCTTACGCAGCTTGCCGACAATCTCCACCGGTACGGTACCCAGATCTTCGCCAATCACCATACAGCGATGACGCTGACTTTCCAGCGCCATAATCGACAACAGATCATCGACCGGATACTGCACATAGGCACCGTGGTCAGCGGTTTCACCATACGGAATCCACCACAGACGCAGAACCGACATCACGTGGTCGATGCGCAAGGCACCGCAGTTTTGCATGTTGGCGCGCAGCAGCTCAATAAACGGCTCATAGGCACGGGCGACGATGATATGCGGATCCATCGGCGGCAGACCCCAGTTTTGTCCCAGCGGGCCAAGAATGTCCGGCGGCGCCCCGACGGAGGCTTTCAGACAATACAGTTCGCGGTCGCACCAGGTTTCCGAACCGCCTTCCGCCACGCCCACCGCCAGATCGCGGTACAGGCCAATCGGCATCGCGTCGTGCTGGCTGGTGTGCCAGCATTCGGCGAACTGGCAATACGCCAGCCACTGCAGCCAGAGGTAGAAACTCACCTCGTCGGCCTGCTCGGTGCAGAACGCTTTCACTTCCGGGCTGTTGATATCCTGATACGCTTTTGGCCAGGCAGGCCAGCCCCAGCGCAGCGGATCTTGCTGTACCTGCCAGGCGTGCAGGGCGTCATACGCCGCCTGCCAGTACAGGCTTTCGCCTTCACGAAGCACGAACTGGCGGAACTCCGTCATCGCCTCATCGTGACGGGCGGAAAATCGCTTCCAGGCCATGCGCAGCGCGGTCATTTTCAACGCGGTCACGGCGGTATAATCCACATCATCGGTTTGACGCGCGGCCTGTAATGCCCGCTGCGTCTCCGGCGATTGCCACCAGGCCTGCGCCTCTTTGCTCAGGCGAAAATCATCGACCGCGTTAACGTCAATATAGATAACGTTCAGCCAGCGGCGTGAGGATGGGCTGTAGGGACTGGCGCTCTCCGGGTTGGCCGGGTAGAGCGCATGAATCGGGTTAAGGCCGATAAACGCGCCGCCGCGCCGGGAAATCTCCGGCAGCATCGTGCGTAAATCGCCAAAATCGCCGATTCCCCAGTTTTTCTCCGAGCGCAGCGTATAAAGCTGTACGCAGGCGCCCCACAGTTTTTGCCCCTCTTTCAGGGCCTGTGGTTCATAGCAACGCACCGGCGTCACAATCGCCCGACAATGCCAGCGTTCGCCATCCTGAGTCAGGGTCAGCGAATGATAGCCTTCCGGCAGTTTGGCCGGCAGCGGGAGGGTCTCCCCTCCACGCACTTTGCCTTGATACTGTTTCCCCTCTTCGGTGGTGAGGATCCACTGGAATTCCCCACGACCGGCGACCGGCAGCGACATTTTCTTGCCGTGTGTGAAAACCTGCACCGGCGGCAGCGGGTCAACCGCCACTTTCGTGGCGGTTGTTGTACGATGCATCGCATCCAGCAGACGTTGTTTAGTCGCCGCAGCAATTGACTGCGGCTTACCGTGCGCATTGATGTAGTCAGGACTTATTCCCGCCGCCAGCGCGGCGTTATCAAGGCGTTTAGTCTCCATAGGCCTGTCCTTAGCGTTTTGCCTGCCAGATACGTTGTTGATAGTCGCGAATTGAGCGGTCGGAGCTGAACATGCCGCAGCGCGCGGTATTCAGAATCGTCGCGCGAGTCCAGGCTTCCTGGTCACGGTATAACTCATCCACCTGTTTCTGCGCGGCAACATACGCTTCGAAGTCCGCCAGCACCAGGTACGGGTCGCCGCCTTTCAGCAGGCTGTGCAGCATCTGGTCGAAAGCATGCTTGTCGCCATCGCTATACTTGCCGCTTTCCAGCTCTTTCAGGACCGCATCCAGCAGCTTGTCCTTTTTACGCCATTTCAGCGGGTCATAACCTTTCGCTTTCAGCGCCTTAACTTCTTCAACGGTGTTACCAAAGATAAAGATATTCTCTTCGCCGACCTGTTCGGCGATTTCAACGTTCGCACCATCAAGAGTCCCGACGGTCAGCGCGCCGTTCAGCGCCAGCTTCATGTTGCCGGTACCGGAGGCTTCTTTCCCCGCCGTGGAGATCTGTTCTGAGACATCCGCCGCTGGAATCAGCATTTCCGCCGCAGAGACGCAGTAATCCGGCAGGAAGACCACTTTCAGCTTGTCGCCCACCAGCGGATCGTTATTCACCGCCTGCGCCACCTTGTTGATAGCAAAAATAATATTTTTCGCCAGGTAGTAGCCCGGTGCGGCTTTTGCCCCGAACAGGAACACGCGTGGCACGCGGTCCGCCTGCGGGTTTTCACGAATCTCTTTGTACTGCGCCAGAATGTTCAGCAGATTGAGATGCTGACGCTTGTACTCGTGCAGACGCTTAATCTGGATATCGAAAATCGCCTGCGGGTTGATCTCGATGCCGGTACGCGTCTTAACAAACTCAGCCAGGCGAACTTTGTTAGCCAGCTTAATCTCACGGTAGGTCTGGCGGAACGCAGCATCGTCAGCATATTTCTCCAGATGGATCAGCTGATCGAGGTCGTTAGCCCACTCTTTCTTCAGCGTCTTATCCAGCAGCGCGGCCAGTTCCGGGTTGCACTGTTTAATCCAGCGGCGCGGCGTAATGCCGTTGGTCACGTTGTGGAACTTATTCGGCCACAGCTGGTGATATTCCGGGAACAGATCTTTCACCACCAGGTCGGAGTGCAGCGCGGCAACGCCGTTGACCGCAAATCCGCTGACCACGCACATGTTCGCCATGCGAACCTGCTTGTCATGCACCACCGCCAGTTTCGCCCACACCTGCTTATCGCCAGGCCAGGTTTTCTCGACCAGCTTCTTAAATCTGTCATTAATCTCTTTAATGATCTGCATATGACGCGGCAGCAGGGCTTTTACCAGCTTCTCGTCCCAGCACTCCAGCGCTTCAGGCATCAGCGTGTGGTTGGTATAGGCGAAAGTTTTGCTGGTGATGGCCCAGGCATCATCCCAGCTCAGCTGGTGCTCATCGATCAGCACGCGCAGCAGTTCAGGAATGGCGATGGTCGGGTGGGTATCGTTGAGCTGGATTACTTCGTAATCCGCCAGCTCTGCCAGCTTACGACCCGCAAGATGGTGGCGACGCAAAATATCGGCAACCGAACAGGCGCACTGGAAGTATTGCTGCATTAAGCGCAGCTTTTTCCCTGCCTGATGGTTATCGTTCGGGTAAAGCACTTTAGTCAGTTTTTCCGCGTCGATACCCTGCTGCTCTGCGCGCAGGAAATCGCCATCGTTAAATTTGGTCAGGTTAAATGGATGCGCATGGGTCGCCTGCCACAGACGCAGCGGCTGCGCCACGTTATTGCGGTACCCCAGCACCGGCAGATCCCAGGCCTGGCCGGTAATCACGAACGCCGGTTCCCAGGCGCCGCTTTTGCTGACCTTACCGCCGATCCCAACCTGCACATCCAGCTGTTCGTTATGACGGAACCACGGGTAGCGGCTACGCCCCCAGTCATCCGGCGCTTCAACCTGCTGGCCATCTTCGAAAGACTGGCGGAACAGACCATACTGATAATTCAGGCCATAGCCGGTTGCCGACTGGCCAACGGTCGCCATGGAGTCGAGGAAACATGCTGCCAGACGGCCCAGACCACCGTTGCCGAGGCCCGGATCGATCTCTTCTTCCAGCAGATCGGTCAGGTGAATGTCATGAGCCTTCAGCTCATCGCTCACCCCTTGATACCAACCCAGGTTCAACAGGTTGTTGCCGGTCAGGCGACCGATCAAAAACTCCATAGAGATGTAGTTGACGTGACGCTGCCCTTTGGCCGGTTTCGCCACCGGTTGAGCGGCCAACAGCTCGGCAAGCGCGCCGCTTACGGCGTGCCACCACTGACGCTGAGTCATCTCAGAAGCGGACTGTAAGCCAAAATGCTGCCACTGACGGGTCAGTGCAGCCTGAAACTGATCTTTATTAAAAGAAGTCTGTGACATAAGAAATCCGGGTCCTTTACTAAAACGTTGGCGTTAGTGTGCCGACCTCCTGAAGCAACGTCCTCATCCCGATGGGGATTAGGCAGGGAGGAGCAGCAGGGATGAGCGAAAAGTGTGATCGTGGCCACTATAACGGTAGCTCTCCGTCAGAAACATGCTGAAAAATTCACCACACAGAAACACTATGTTGCTCTTCACCATCAGAAGAATATTTGTTACAGGCCGAGACAAAGCGTTGGATAAAACACCATTCCGCAATTATCACGAAATAAAAATAAGCATTGTGTAAAAATAATCCTGCCTGATGACACAAATACGCCAAAACGATTATTTATAAGATTTCCCTTAAATTAACTTAATAAAAACATACAACTACGAAAAAATGGAGTGAATGCCATTTTACTTGTGCCGGGCGCGGGGAAAACCCAGTAACCACGCACGCTGGTACCGGTTTTACAACGAAAGGACTTTAATTGGGAATTTGTGACCTGGTGCAAATTCAAGAGCATAAAATTCGGACATAACTTGCAATAATTTTCATTATCGCCGACCTTAATAGTCATTAATTACGAAGCGCAAAAAAAAATCGCAAATCCTCTCTTGCACAGCGAAATGATTAACTATGTTGATTCCGTCTAAATTAAGTCGCCCAGTCCGCCTTGAACACACCGTGGTTCGCGAGCGATTGCTGGCTAAACTTTCCGGCGCGAACAATTACCGTCTCGTGTTGGTCACCAGCCCCGCTGGGTACGGCAAGACAACGCTCATCTCTCAGTGGGCGGCGGGGAAAAATGAACTTGGCTGGTTTTCGCTGGATGAAGGCGATAACCAACAGGAGCGTTTTGCCAGTTATCTGATCGCCTCTGTTCAGCAGGCTACCGGCGGCCACTGCGTGGCCAGCGAAACCATGGTGCAGAAACGCCAGTATGCCAGCCTGCCCTCGCTTTTCGCGCAGCTGTTTATTGAGCTTGCCGACTGGCAGCGCCCGCTGTATCTGGTGATTGATGATTATCATCTGATCAACAATCCGGTGATTCACGATGCGATGCGCTTCTTCCTCCGTCATCAACCGGAGAATATGACCCTGGTGGTGCTCTCGCGTAACCTGCCGCAGCTCGGCATTGCCAACCTGCGCGTGCGCGATCAGCTGCTGGAAATCGGCAGCCAGCAGCTGGCATTTACCCATCAGGAAGCAAAACTCTTTTTCGACTGTCGTCTGGCTTCGCCGATTGAAGCTGAAGACAGCAGCAGGCTGTGTGACGACGTCGCCGGCTGGGCCACGGCGCTTCAGCTTATTGCTCTGTCCGCCCGTCAGAATAACTCCTCCGCCCACCACTCAGCCCGTCGTCTTGCCGGTATTAATGCCAGCCATCTCTCCGATTATCTGGTGGATGAGGTCCTGGATAATGTCGACGCGCGGACGCGTAACGTCTTGCTGAAAAGCTCGCTGCTGCGTTCAATGAACGATGCGCTCATCGTTCGCGTGACCGGGGAAGAAAACGGGCAAATGCAGCTGGAAGAGATTGAACGTCAGGGCCTGTTCATGCAGCGGATGGACGATTCCGGTGAATGGTTCCGCTATCACCCCCTGTTTGGCAATTTCCTGCGCCAGCGCTGCCAGTGGGAGCTGGCAACCGAATTACCTGAAATTCACCGCTCTGCCGCCGAAGGCTGGATGGCGCTGGGCTTCCCGAGTGAAGCCATTCATCATGCGCTGGCGGCCGGCGATGCGAAAATGCTGCGCGATATTTTACTGAATCATGCCTGGGGCATGTTTAACCACAGCGAACTGGGACTGCTCGAACAATCGCTGGCGGCGCTGCCGTGGTCAAACCTGCTGGAAAATCCGCGTCTGCTCCTGCTGCAGGCCTGGCTGATGCAAAGCCAGCACCGTTACAGCGAAGTCAACACCCTGCTGGCGCGCGCCGAGCAGGAGATGGACATGAAAATGGATACCGCGATGCATGGCGATTTCAACGCCCTGCGTGCACAGGTGGCCATTAATGCGGGCGATCAGGAAGAGGCCGAGCGTCTGGCCATGGTCGCGTTAGAAGAGCTGCCGTTGGCCAGCTACTACAGCCGAATTGTTGCGACATCGGTCCACGGTGAAGTGCTGCATTGTAAAGGCCAGTTAAGTAAATCTCTGGCGGTCATGCAACAGACGGAACAGATGGCCCGCCGCCACGATATCTGGCACTACGCGCTGTGGAGCATGATCCAGCAAAGCGAGATTCTCTTTGCCCAGGGCTTCCTGCAGGCCGCCTGGGAAGTGCAGGAGAAAGCTTTCCAGCTTATCCGCGAACAGCATCTCGAGCAGCTGCCGATGCATGAATTCCTGCTACGTATTCGCTCACAGCTGCTGTGGGCCTGGGCGCGGCTGGATGAAGCGGAAGCGTCCGCACGTAATGGCATGGATGTCCTGTCAAGCTATCAGCCGCAGCAGCAGCTGCAGTGTCTGGCCCTGATGGTGCAGTGCTCGCTGGCCCGCGGCGATTTGGATAACGCCCGCAGCCACCTCAACCGCCTGGAGAACCTGCTCGGCAATGGTCACTATCATAGCGACTGGGTATCAAACGCCGATAAAGTCCGGGTGATCTACTGGCAGATGGTCGGTGATAAAGCCGCGGCCGCCAACTGGCTGCGCCAGACGCCGAAACCGGAATTCGCCAATAACCACTTCCTGCAAAGTCAGTGGCGCAACATTGCCCGGGCGCAAATTCTGCTGGGTGATTTTGACTCGGCGGAAATGGTGCTGGAAGAGTTGAACGACAATGCCCGCTCTTTGCGTTTGATGAGCGATATTAACCGCAACCTGCTGCTGCTCAACCAGCTTTACTGGCAGGCGGGACGGAAAAGCGAAGCGCAAAAAGTCCTGCTGGAGGCGCTTGCACTCGCCAACCGCACCGGGTTTATCAACCACTTTGTGATTGAAGGCGAAGCCATGGCGCAGCAGCTGCGCCAGCTGATTCAGCTTAATACGCTGCCGGAGCTGGAACAGCATCGCGCCCAGCGCATCCTGCGCGATATCAACCAGCACCATCGCCACAAGTTTGCCCACTTTGATGAGGGCTTTGTCGAACGGCTACTGAGTCATCCGGAAGTCCCGGAACTGATTCGCACCAGCCCGCTGACCCAGCGTGAATGGCAGGTACTGGGGCTGATCTATTCCGGCTACAGCAACGAACAGATTGCCGGTGAGCTGGACGTGGCGGCCACGACCATTAAAACCCACATTCGTAATCTGTATCAGAAGCTGGGAGTCGCCCACCGCCAGGATGCGGTACAGCACGCCCAGCGGCTGCTTAAAATGATGGGATACGGCGTTTAACGCCGTTTAGCACAGTTCCAGCTGAAGGTTGTTGTCCGTAATCACCTTCAGTACGCCTGCCGGCGGCATCACATCGGTGTAGACCGCATCGACCATGCTGATGCTGCCCATATTCACCATCGCATTGCGGCCAAATTTCGAGTGATCCACTACCAGCATCACGTGGCGCGAGTTTTCAATAATCGCGCGTTTGGTGCGAACTTCGTGGTAATCAAACTCCAGCAGCGAACCGTCGCTGTCTACGCCGCTGATACCGAGAATGCCGAAATCAAGGCGAAACTGGGAGATAAAGTCCAGCGTCGCCTCGCCGATAATGCCGCCATCCCGACTGCGCAGCTCGCCGCCCGCCAGAATAATGCGGAAATCCTCTTTCACCATCAGCGTGGTGGCCACGTTCAGGTTGTTGGTGACGATACGCAGATCGTTATGCTCCAGCAGCGCATGTGCAACCGCTTCCGGCGTGGTGCCGATATCGATAAACAGTGTCGCGCCATCGGGGATCTGGCTGGCCACCTTGCGGGCAATACGCTCTTTTTCCTGCGTCTGGGTGGCCTTCCTGTCGTGCCAGGAGGTATTTACCGAACTGGAAGGCAGCGCGGCTCCGCCGTGGTGGCGCAGGATCATCTTCTGTTCGGCGAGGTCATTCAGGTCACGACGAATGGTCTGTGGGCTGACGGCAAACTGCTCAACCAGCTCTTCCGTACTGACATATCCCTGTTTTTTTACCAGCTCGATAATGGCGTCATGACGTTGTGTTTGTTTCATGAAATATCCCTGGGATTATAAGACTCGCATAAAGGCGCTGTCGTTGCAGAGAGCCGGGTAAGACGGCCCTATGTTCGCTTTCGCACATGTTGCGTATCGACAAACGCCATCGCCAGCCCGGTCAGGAGACCCGCCACATGCGCACCGTTCGCAATCGACATGCCAAAAACATCAAACCATCCAGCAATTAACCACACTAAAGAGAAGAGTATCAAGCCACGCTGCAAATAGACGCCGCTTTGCGGATCCCGTTCTCCACGCAGCCAGACATAGCCCATCAGCGCATACACGACGCCGGATAACCCACCAAACCAGGGGCCGCTAAACTGGTGCTGAATAAACCCGCTTAACAAGGCGCTAATGACGGTAATGACCACCAGCTTGCCGCTGCCGATGCGTTTCTCCACCGCCCCGCCAAGGTACCACCACCATAGCAGGTTAAACAGGATATGCATCAGCGAGAAGTGCATGAAAGCATGGCTAAAGTAGCGCCAGACTTCAAATTTCAGCGACGGGTCATACGGCCAGGCCAGCAGCAACATTACCGGCTGGTCGCCGAGGATATTTTGCAACGCAAAGACCGCAATGCAGACGAGCAGAATCGCCCATGTAAACGGCCCGGCGTTGTGGCGCAGGGTGGCAAAAAAGGGAAAGCGCTGGTAGCGCAGCCCGCTATTGGTGTGCCCGGATTGCCAGCTGGCCGCCAGATAACGCGGATCGGCAGGGTTTTCCAGGAAGCGAGCCAGTTCAGCCTGCACCCGCCCGGCCTGACTCTCATCGGCCAGCCAGACATCACTCTGATCATGCTGCTGAATGGTCAGGATAACGCCCTGTGTCGCCATGTAGTCGACAAACGCCTGGGCCACACGCGGGTTAGCAAAAGAGGTAATCATTAACATACAGCGGATCGCTTATTCCACACAAAGGGGGCTAGTATATACGAGTTTGCAGGAGTGGCGCGCCCGGGACGTCCTTGAACAACACATCCGCAGCCATGCCATCTGAAACAAGACGGGAATAACGGTATGACGTGCTAACGTTTAAAGCGCGCCATGTTCCACTTCCGCCGGGAAATGACGATGCCACGCATCGAACCCGCCATCCACGCTGTAAACCTTGTCATAGCCCTGCTGTAGCAGATACTGCGCGGCGCCTTTACTGCTATTGCCGTGGTAACACATCACCATCACCGCGGTGTCAACGTCGTTATCGCGCATGAACGCGCCCAGCGTATCGTTGGTCAGATGAAACGCACCCGGCGTATGTCCCATCGCAAAACTCTGCGGATCGCGGATATCCACCAGCACCGCCATTGCCTGATGCAGTTTCTGGTGCGCTTCTTCAACATTGATACATTCAAAGTGGTCCATGTGCTCTTTCTCTATATAGCGGAATGATATTGCTGACCCGTTACCGGCCATGATTCTACTGCCTAGTTTACCGTCAGACGGGAAATAAACGCCAATATGTTACACGCATCACTCTGAAATGTTTTTTTGATGTTACCAATGGCGCGTTTGTTTGCTATATTGAGCGATAACGAACATTTGTGAACTTAAACGAAAGTGCCAGAGGTAGCGAACGTGGAAACCAAAGATCTGATTGTGATAGGGGGAGGCATCAACGGTGCCGGTATCGCGGCAGACGCCGCCGGGCGTGGTTTATCCGTACTGATGCTGGAAGCACGCGATCTCGCCTGCGCCACTTCCAGCGCCAGTTCGAAGCTGATTCACGGCGGGCTGCGCTACCTCGAACACTACGAATTCCGCCTCGTCAGCGAAGCGCTGGCCGAACGTGAAGTGCTGTTAAAAATGGCGCCGCATCTCGCCTTTCCGATGCGCTTTCGTCTGCCGCATCGCCCGCACCTGCGTCCGGCATGGATGATCCGTATTGGTCTGTTTATGTACGATCACCTGGGGAAACGTACCAGCTTACCCGGCTCAACCGGCTTGCGATTTGGCGCAGAATCGGTATTAAAACCTGAAATCGTGCGCGGTTTCGAATATTCCGACTGCTGGGTCGACGATGCGCGTCTGGTACTGGCTAACGCGCAGATGGTGGTACGCAAAGGTGGCGAGGTCCGGACCCGTACCCGGGCAATTTCGGCGAAACGTGAAAACGGCCTGTGGATTGTCGAGGCGGAGGATATCGATACCGGCGAGAAATTCACCTGGCAGGCCCGTGGCCTGGTCAATGCGACCGGCCCGTGGGTCAAACACTTCTTTGACGAAGGGATGCACCTGCGCTCACCGTACGGCATTCGCTTGATTAAGGGCAGCCATATTGTGGTGCCGCGCGTGCACACCCAGAAACAGGCCTACATTCTGCAAAACGAAGACAAACGCATTGTGTTCGTGATCCCATGGATGGATGAGTTCTCGATAATCGGCACCACCGACGTTGAGTACAACGGCGATCCGCAGAAAGTGGCGATCGATGACAACGAGATCAACTATCTGCTGAACGCCTATAACGCACACTTCAAAAAGACGCTGTCCCGTGACGATATCGTCTGGACCTACTCCGGCGTCCGTCCGCTGTGCGACGATGAATCGGATTCGCCGCAGGCGATTACCCGCGATTACACCCTGGATATCCATGACGAACAGGGCCAGGCGCCGCTGCTGTCGGTATTTGGCGGCAAGCTGACGACTTATCGCAAGCTGGCCGAGCACGCGCTGGAAAAACTGACGCCCTACTACAAAGGCATCGGTCCGGCCTGGACCAAAACCGCGGTGCTGCCCGGCGGGGATATCGACGGTGACCGCGACGATTACGCGGCCAAACTGCGCCGCCGGTTCTCATTTATCAGCGAATCGATGGCGCGTCACTATGCCCGCACCTACGGCAGCAACAGCGAGCTGATCCTCGCAGAGGCGGCATCGATAGCGGATTTGGGTGAAGATTTTGGCCATGAGTTCTATGAAGCCGAGCTGAAATACCTGGTGGAGCATGAGTGGGTACGCACTCTTGAGGATGCCATCTGGCGCCGGACGAAACAGGGCATGTGGCTGAATGACCAGCAGCAGGCGCGGATCGGCGAATGGCTGGCGCAGCACGCGGGAAAGTCTGAGCTTTCGCTGGCGTCGTAAGCCACCACAACCTGCGCCTGCGGGGAGTTTACGCATAGAATGCATAAAAAACGGGGCCAGTGGCCCCGTTTTCACTGCGTAACCGGCTACAGCCTTACCGGGTCGATATGCCAGATATGGTCGGCGTATTCCTGAATCGTACGGTCAGAAGAGAAATAGCCCATGTTGGCGATATTATGCATCGCTTTCATCGCCCACTCTTCCGGATGACGATACAGCTCATCCACCTTATCCTGGCAATCCACATAGCTACGGTAATCAGCCAGCACCTGATAATGGTCACCGAAGTTGATCAGCGAATCCAGCAGATCGCGATAGCGACCCGGCTCCGACGGGCTGAATAGTCCGGTACCGATTTGCGTCAGCGCCTGATGCAGTTCCGGATCCTGTTCGTAAAATTCCCGCGGCTTGTAGCCGTTACGACGCAACGCCTCCACCTGTTCCGCGGTATTGCCGAAGATAAAAATATTATCCTCGCCCACGTGCTCCAGCATCTCGACGTTCGCGCCGTCCAGGGTACCGATGGTCAAGGCGCCGTTAAGCGCAAATTTCATATTACTGGTTCCGGAAGCTTCCGTACCCGCCAGCGAGATCTGCTCTGAAAGATCCGCCGCCGGGATAATCAGCTGCGCAAGGCTAACGCTGTAGTTCGGGACAAACACCACTTTTAGCTTATCGCCAATCTGCGGATCGTTGTTCACCACCGCCGCCACATCGTTAATGAGGTGAATAATGTGCTTGGCCATGTAATAAGCGGAGGCGGCTTTACCCGCAAAGATATTCACGCGCGGCACCCATTCGGCGTCAGGATCGGCCTTAATACGGTTGTAGCGGGTAATGACGTGCAGGACGTTCATCAGCTGACGTTTGTATTCGTGGATACGTTTGATTTGCACGTCAAACAGCGCTTTCGGGTTCACCACCACATTCAGCTGATGGGCAATCACGTTTGCCAGCCGCTGCTTGTTCTCCAGCTTCGCCTGACGTACGGCCTGATTCACCGTCGGATAGTCAATATGCTGCTCCAGCTCCTTGAGCTGGCTCAGATCGGTACGCCAGGTACGTCCGATGTTCTCGTCCAGCACCTTCGACAACGGCGGATTCGCCAGCGCCAGCCAGCGGCGCGGCGTCACGCCGTTAGTGACGTTAATAAAGCGCATCGGGAAAATCGTCGCGAAGTCGGCAAACAACGACTCCACCATCAGCCTGGAGTGCAGTTCGGAAACGCCGTTCACCTTATGACTAATCACCACCGCCAGCCATGCCATGCGCACGCGACGGCCGTTGGATTCGTCGATAATCGACGTGCGACTCAGCAGCGCGGTATCATTGGGATACTGCTCCTGCAGCGTCTTCAGGAAGTAGTCATTGATCTCGAAAATAATCTGCAAATGGCGCGGCAGAATTTTCCCCAGCATATCGACAGGCCAGGTCTCGAGCGCTTCACTCATCAACGTATGGTTGGTGTAGGAGAAGACCTGGCAGGTGACTTCAAACGCCTCATCCCAGCCGAACTTATGCTCGTCAATCAGCAGGCGCATCAGCTCCGGAATCGACAGCACCGGATGGGTGTCGTTGAGGTGAATCGCAATTTTGTCTGCCAGGTTAGCAAAGGTTTTATGCAGCTGATAATGGCGGTTGAGAATATCCTGCACCGTCGCGGAGACGAGGAAATATTCCTGCCGCAGACGCAGCTCGCGCCCGGAGTAGGTCGAGTCGTCCGGATACAGTACCCGGGAGACGTTTTCGGAATGGTTTTTATCTTCTACCGCCGCGAAGTAATCACCCTGATTAAATTTACCGAGGTTAATCTCGCTGCTGGCCTGGGCGCTCCACAGACGCAGCGTGTTGGTCGCGTCGGTATCAAAGCCCGGGATAATCTGATCGTAGGCTTCCGCCAGGATCTCTTCGGTTTCAACCCAGCGCGCCTGTTTACCTTCCTGCTGAATGCGTCCGCCAAAGCGCACTTTGTAACGCGTATTATGCCGTTCAAATTCCCACGGGTTGCCGTATTCGAGCCAGTAATCCGGGGACTCTTTCTGCCGCCCGTCAACGATGTTTTGCTTAAACATCCCGTAGTCATAGCGGATACCGTAACCACGGCCAGGCAGGCCCAGCGCCGCCAACGAGTCGAGGAAACAGGCGGCCAGGCGCCCAAGACCGCCATTGCCCAGCCCCGGGTCATTCTCTTCGTCAATCAGCTCTTCAAGGTTCAGCCCCATCTCTTCCAGCGCGCTGTTCACATCTTCGTAGATGCCCAACGACAGCAAGGCGTTCGAAAGCGTACGGCCAATCAGAAATTCCATCGACAGGTAATAAACCTGGCGTACTTCCTGAGAAAGCTGAGCGCGATTCGAGCGCAGCCAGCGCTCCACCATACGGTCGCGGACGGCAAACAGCGTGGCGTTGAGCCACTCATGCTTATTGGCGATGGCCGGATCTTTACCAATGATAAACATCAGCTTATAGGCAATAGAGTGCTTTAACGCCTCAACGCTCAGCGTGGGTGATGCATAGCTAAAGGGTACATTCATCGCAATGACTCCTGTGGTTACAGCAAGCGTTGATAAAGTTCGCGATAAGAGTGCGCCGCGACCTGCCAGCTAAAATCCATATTCATCGCCTGACGCTGAACGTAACGCCAGAGCGACGGGCGCGACCACAGCACGAACGCGCGCCGAATTGCCCGCAGCAGCGATAGTGCATTGCTGTCCTCAAAGACAAAACCGCTGGCCACGCCATCGGCCAGATTTTCCAGCGAACTGTCGGTCACGGTATCCGCCAGACCACCGGTACGCCGCACCAGCGGCAGCGTGCCATACTTCAGGCCATACAGCTGTGTTAAGCCACAGGGCTCAAAACGGCTGGGAACCAGAATCACGTCGGCGCCCCCCATGATGCGGTGTGAGAAGGCCTCGTGATAACCAATCTGCACGCCAACCTTGCCCGGATGCTCGGCGGCCGCAGCGAGGAAACCTTCCTGGAGTACCGGGTCCCCTGCGCCAAGCAGCGCCAGTTGCCCCCCCTGCTCAAGCAGGCCCGGCAGCGCTTCGAGAACTAAATCCAGCCCTTTCTGGCTGGTCAAACGGCTGACCACGGCGAACAGCGGGGCTTTGTCGTCTACTTTCAGCCCCATCGCGATTTGCAGCTGGCGCTTGTTCTCCGCTTTGTCCTCAAGGCGATCGCGGTCATAACGCGATGCCAACAGCAGGTCACTCTCCGGGTTCCAGATGCCCGCATCCACGCCGTTCAGGATCCCCGATAGCCGCCCCTCGTGCTGGCGCTGACGCAGCAGCCCTTCCATGCCGTAGGCAAATTGCGGTTCGGTTATTTCCCGCGCGTAGGTCGGACTGACCGCCGTAATATGATCGGCGTAATAGAGCCCGGACTTGAGGAACGAGATCTGGCCGTTGAACTCCAGGCCATGCATGTTATAGAACGACCACGGCAGTTCGATCTCATTCATGTGCCAGGAGTAGAACATCCCCTGATAGGCCAGATTGTGTACCGTAAAGACCGATTTCGCCGGTCGTCCACGCGCGGCCAGATAGGCTGGAGTCAGACCCGCATGCCAGTCGTGAGCATGCACGACATCAGGACGCCAGAAAGGATCCAGCCCGCAGGCCATCTCGCTACCTACCCAACCCAGCAGCGCAAAACGCAGCACGTTGTCGGTGTAAGCATGTTGGTTGGTATCGTGGTAAGGGCTCCCTGGGCGGTCGTAGAGATGCGGGGCATCAATCAAATAGATCCCCACGCCGTTATAGTGACCAAACAGCAGCGTCATGCGTCCGGCAAAAGTATCCCGCCGCGTCACCACCTGCGCATCGGTGACGCCACGGCGAATGTCCGGGAACGCCGGCAGCAGCACGCGCGTATCAATACCTTCAGCGATTTGCGCCGCAGGTAGCGCGCCGATCACATCCGCCAGACCGCCGGTTTTTAACAGCGGGAACATCTCTGAACATACATGTAAGACCTGCATTATCGCTCCTGTTTATGCCCCAACTTCCGCAACATATCACGCGTAACCAGCACGATGCCTTCCTCTGAACGGTAGAACCGACGCGCATCCTCTTCCGCGTGTTCGCCGATCACCATGCCCTCAGGAATCACGCAGGCACGATCGATTACGCAGCGGCGCAGGCGGCATGAGCGCCCCACCCACACTTCTGGCAATAAGACTGCCGAATCAATATTACAGAATGAATTCACGCGCACGCGCGGGAACAGCACCGATTGCACCACCACGGAGCCGGAGATAATACAGCCGCCGGAAACCAGCGAGTTCAACGTCATACCGTGACTCCCCGAGCGGTCCTGAACGAACTTCGCGGGCGGCAGAGACTCCATATGGGTGCGAATCGGCCAGTTCTGATCATACATGTCCAGCTCCGGCGTCACCGAAGCCAGGTCCAGGTTCGCTTTCCAGTAGGCTTCAAGCGTACCCACATCGCGCCAGTACGGTTCCGCATCCGGGTCAGACTGCACGCAGGAGAGCGGGAATGGATGTGCATAAGCCATGCCAGCTTCGGTTATCTTCGGAATAATATCTTTGCCGAAATCGTGGCTGGAGTTTTCGTCGTTATCATCTTCAGTCAGCAGTTCATAAAGATAATCCGCATCAAAGACATAGATCCCCATGCTGGCCAGCGATTTGGTCTCATCGCTCGGCATCGCCGGCGGCGTCGCCGGTTTTTCGACGAATTCGATAATTTTATCGCTTTCATCCACCGCCATAACGCCAAAGGCGGATGCCTCTTCGATGGGCACCGGCATACAGGCCACGGTGCAGCGAGCCCCTTTTTCGACGTGATCGATCAACATGCGCGAGTAGTCTTGCTTGTAAATATGATCGCCGGCGAGGATCACCACATATTCCGCTTTGTAGCGACGAATGATATCGAGGTTCTGCGTCACCGCATCCGCCGTGCCGCGATACCAGTTTTCGCCATGCACCCGCTGTTGCGCTGGCAGTAAATCGACGAACTCGTTCATTTCTTCGCTGAAAAACGACCAGCCGCGTTGGATATGTTGCACCAGAGTGTGCGATTGATACTGGGTGATGACGCCGATGCGGCGAATACCTGAGTTAATGCAGTTAGATAATGCGAAATCAATTATGCGAAACTTACCGCCGAAATGGACAGCCGGTTTTGCACGCTTAATAGTTAAGTCCTTAAGCCGGGTACCGCGTCCACCCGCAAGAATCAACGCAACGGTTTTGATGGGGAGCTGACGCGCCAGCATCAACGGATCGTTCTTTTCTAGCCTAACCATGATTAACTCCTTTTGACATCCCAGCCTTCCTGTCCCTCTCACCGCGCAGCGGCCGCGAGTGCAACCGGAAGCTTCAGGGCTTACGACCTTTGAAATACGCACACTCCGTGCGCGGGCCCATGCCAGACAGCCATGACGACCGGATTATCCTCTCCGGCGAAAGGAGGAACGGCGTGCCACTCCCCCTCAGGTAATTCCATATGAGCCACCTCTGGGGTGGCATTCACCGTCATTAACCAACGGCCAGACAGCAAAATTTGCAGACGCGCGGTGCCGTGCTGCCATTCATCGGCAGTTAACGGTTGCGCATACTGGTTTAGCCAAACAACGTTGCCGTCCCCTTCCTGCCACCAGTGGTTACTGGTTAATGCCGGTATGCATCGACGCAGATGAATGAGCGCGGCGGTAAATGCCGTCAGCCCGCTATTTGCCTGGTTCCAGTCAAGCCAGGTCAATGCGTTGTCCTGACAATAGGCGTTATTGTTGCCGTGCTGGCTATGACCATGCTCGTCACCCGCCAGCAGCATCGGCGTGCCCTGCGCCAGCAGCAGCGTCGAGAGCAGGGCATGAACGCTGTCCCGACGCCGCTCAAGCACATCAAGACTCCCCCCTGTTCCCTCTATACCATGATTGCTGCTGTAGTTATTGTTAGTCCCATCGCGATTCTCTTCACCATTCGCCTCATTATGTTTCTGATTGAAACAAACGCAGTCGCGCAGGGTGAAGCCATCGTGGGCGGTGATCAGGTTCACCGCCGCAGCGGGCTGGCGACCGTTACGCGAAAAGAGATCGCTGGACGCAGCAAAACGCCGGGCAAACTCGCCCAATGAGACGCTTTGTTGTAACCAGAAGCGCCTGGCGACATCGCGAAAATGGTCATTCCATTCGGCAAACAGCGGTGGGAAGTTCCCCACCTGATAGCCACCGGCGCCAATATCCCAGGGTTCGGCAATCAGCTTCACGGCCGCCAGCTGCGGATCGTTACGGATCGCTTCAAACAGCGGCGCATCCTGGCGAAATTCCGGCGTGCGTCCCATCACCGAGGCCAAATCAAAGCGAAAACCATCGACGTGGCACTCATCGACCCAAAACCGCAGACACTGGCGGGCATACTCCACCACGTCCGGCTGGCTGAGATTGAGCGTATTTCCGCAGCCGGTCCAGTTGTAGTAATCCCCGTCTTCTCTGATCCAATAATAGTTACGGTTATCGATTCCGCGCAAAGAGAAGGTCGGCCCTTCAAGATCAATTTCAGCACTGTGGTTCAGCACTACGTCGAGGATCACTTCAATACCCGCCGCGTGCAGCGCCTTTACCGCATCGCGAAACTCATCCAGCGCACGCGCAGGCTCGCT
Organism: Klebsiella sp. YJ; assembly: GCF_002108615.1. Taxonomy (NCBI): domain Bacteria; kingdom Pseudomonadati; phylum Pseudomonadota; class Gammaproteobacteria; order Enterobacterales; family Enterobacteriaceae; genus Klebsiella; species Klebsiella sp. YJ. Next base: position 26,987 of record NZ_MTEG01000022.1, on the reverse strand, counting down.
GGCATAGCGCGGATCGAGCGCGTACATCGCCATTGGGTTATAGCCCCAGTAGTTGCTTAACCCCATTCTCTGCAGGCGCGGTTCGCTGGCAAACTGCGCCACCGGCATCAGCTCCAGCGCCGTAATACCAAGGGTCCTGAAGTAATCGATCATCACCGGGTGACCCAGCGCTTTATAGGTGCCGCGAATCGACTCCGGCAGCCCGGGATGCAGCCAGGTCAGCCCTTTAACATGGGCCTCATAGATAACCGTCTGGCCCCAGGGGGTCCCCGGCGGCGCATCGTTCTGCCAGTTGTAACGCAGATCCACAACCTGCGACTTTGGCGCAATCGCCGCGCTGTCACGATGATCGGGAAAAAGATCGCCTCCGTGGAGACGCTCATCATCGGGCAGTACGCCCTCAACCCGGTGACAGCACGGGTCGAGCAGCAGTTTGGCCGGATTAAAGCGGTGCCCCTGCGCCGGATCCCACGGCCCATGCACACGGTAGCCGTAGAGCAGACCCGGCCCGGCGGCAGGAAGCCAGCCGTGCCAGATATTGCCCGTGCGCGCGGGTAAATCGAACCGCTGCTCATTGCCTTGTGCATCAAACACGCAGAGCTCCACTCGCTCGGCATGGGCGGAAAAGAGCGTGAAATTCACCCCCTTTCCGTCATAGCTTGCCCCCAACGGCGAGGGTTTTCCGGCCGCCAGTGTCGTCATTCTGCCTCCCGTACCAGCCAGACGGTCGCCAGCGGCGGTAGCGTAATCGAGAGAGAATGCTCACGCCCGTGACTGGCGATGGCCTCACTTTCCACGATGCCGCCGTTACCGGTGTTGCTACCGTGGTAATGCATCGAGTCGGTGTTCAGCTCTTCACGCCAGCGCCCTGGCTGGTTAATCCCGAACCGATAGCCGTGACGCGGCACCGGCGTGAAGTTGCTGGCAACGATAATCTCATTGCCGGCCTTATCGCGACGGACGAAGACAAATACCGAGCGCTCATGATCGTCCACCACCAGCCATTCAAAGCCATAGGGATCAAAATCCAGCTCGTGCAGCGCTTTATGGTGACGATAGGTATGGTTCAGATCGCGTACCAGGCGCTGGACGCCGTGATGCCAGTTATCGCCGCCTTCCAGCAGATGCCAGTCCAGGCTACCGTCGTGGTTCCATTCCCGCCCCTGGGCAAATTCATTGCCCATAAACAGCAGTTTTTTCCCCGGGAAAGCAAACATCCAGCCGTAGTAGGCGCGCAGGTTGGCAAACTTCTGCCAGGCATCGCCGGGCATCCGGTCAAGAATCGATTTTTTGCCGTGAACCACTTCATCGTGTGACAGCGGCAGGACGAAGTTTTCGGTGTAGTTGTAGAGCATCCCGAAGGTCATCTTGTCGTGATGATGACGACGATAGATGGGATCGAGCTTCATGTAGTCGAGGGTGTCATGCATCCAGCCGAGGTTCCATTTGAACCAGAAGCCAAGACCGCCCGTCGAAGACGGTCGTGAAACCCCGGCGAAGTCGGTGGACTCCTCCGCCATCGTGACCGCTCCCGGCGTCTGTTCGCCGAGCACGCGGTTGGTATTGCGCAGGAACTCAATCGCTTCGAGGTTTTCCCGGCCGCCGTACTCGTTGGGCACCCACTCACCCTCTTTGCGGCTGTAGTCGCGGTAGATCATTGACGCTACCGCATCCACGCGCAGGGCATCGATCCCGAAGCGTTCAATCCAGTACAGCGCGTTACCGACCAGGAAGTTGCTGACTTCCCGGCGACCGTAGTTGTAGATCAGCGTATTCCAGTCCTGGTGATAACCTTCACGCGGGTCGCTGTGTTCATACAGCGCGGTACCATCGAACGATGCCAGCGCAAAGTCATCCGACGGGAAGTGGCCCGGCACCCAGTCGAGAATGACGTTCAGACCCGCGGCATGGGCGGCATTCAGGAAGTAGCGGAAGTCTTCACGGGTGCCAAAGCGGCGGGTCGGCGCGTACAGCCCGGTCGGCTGATAGCCCCAGCTGCCGTCGAACGGATGTTCGTTTACCGGCAGCAGCTCCAGATGGGTGAAGCCCATCCACTTCGCGTAGGGCACCAGTTGATCGGCCAGTTCGCGGTAGCTCAGCCAGAAGTTGTTATCGGTATGGCGACGCCAGGATCCCAGATGGACTTCATAAATCGAAATCGGTGCATCAAACTGATTGGCCTGTTTGCGGGACTGCGGCTGTTCGATCTTTTCCGGCAGACCGCAGATAAGCGAGGCGCTTTCCGGGCGCATCTGCGCTTCAAAAGCATAAGGGTCAGACTTCACGCGCAGATGGCCGTGGGCGTCAATCAGTTCAAATTTATACAGCTGGCCATTATGCGCCCCGGGCACAAACAGCTCCCAGATGCCGGACTCTTTGCGCAGGCGCATCGGATGGCGGCGGCCATCCCAGTAGTTGAACTGCCCGACAACGGAAACCCGACGGGCGTTCGGCGCCCAGACGGAAAAGCGCGTGCCGGTGACGCCGTCCATCGTGTCGGCGTGCGCCCCCAATGTTTCATAAGGCCGCAGATGGGTCCCTTCTGACAGCAGCCAGACATCAAGATCCTGCAGCAGCGGACCAAAGCGATAAGGGTCGTCAATCAGATTTTGCTGGCCATGCCAGGTGACCGCCAGCTGGTAACGAAAAGGATTTTTTCGCCGCGGCAGAACGCCGCTAAAGAATCCGCGTGAGTCGAGGCATTCGAGCTTGCCGACTTTGCGCCCGGTTTTCGGTTCAATAACCCATACATCGGTGGCATCGGGTAATAATGCGCGTACTTCCAGCCCGGCATCGGTTTGATGCATGCCAAGTACGGAAAAGGGATCCGCAAAATGGCCGGAAATAAGCGCATTAATCACGTCTCTATCGATACGATTAGACATGGTTTCATCCTGTTGTAAGTGTCGCCCTTTCCTGTATCTGGCGACTTTTTTTGACCTGAACGGTGCAGCACACTGTGCATCCTCCTGCTCCGTCCCACCTTCAGGTAAGGCAACGTTGTCGTTCCTTACTTAAAGCATAGCCAAGGCTGTCTTACCTCCGTTGGAAAAATCTGACATCCGCGTGTACTCCTTGTATTACGCAAAAAAAAGGAGGTGTAAAACACCCCCTTTTTGTTCATCCAGTTATCAAGCCAGCTGGCGCAACATGCGTCGCAGTGGCTCGGCGGCGCCCCACAAGAGCTGGTCACCAACGGTGAAAGCCGACAGGTATTCCGGCCCCATATTCAGCTTACGCAGACGACCCACTGGCGTGGTCAGGGTGCCGGTGACGGCGGCCGGGGTCAGCTCACGCATCGTAATATCACGATCGTTCGGTACGACTTTGGCCCACGGGTTGTGTGCGGCCAGCAGTTCTTCCACGGTCGGGATAGAGACATCTTTTTTCAGTTTGATAGTAAACGCCTGGCTGTGGCAGCGCAGCGCGCCAACGCGTACACACAGGCCATCGACCGGAATGACTGACGAGGTGGCGAGAATTTTGTTTGTCTCAGCCTGACCTTTCCACTCTTCGCGGCTCTGGCCGTTATCCAGCTGCTTGTCGATCCATGGGATCAGACTGCCTGCCAGCGGCACGCCAAAGTTATCCACCGCCAGGTCGCCGCTGCGGGTCAGCGCCGTCACTTTGCGTTCGATATCCAGAATGGCGGACGCCGGGTTCGCCAGCTCTGTCGCCACGTGGCTATGCAGCTGGCCCATCTGGGTCAGCAGCTCACGCATGTGGCGCGCCCCGCCGCCGGATGCCGCCTGGTAAGTGGCCACGCTCACCCACTCCACGAGATCCTGGGCAAACAGGCCGCCGAGGGACATCAGCATCAGGCTGACGGTACAGTTGCCGCCAACAAACGTTTTCACGCCATTATTCAGACCGGCGGTAATCACATCCTGGTTTACCGGATCAAGAATAATGATGGCGTCGTCTTTCATGCGCAGCGAAGAGGCGGCGTCAATCCAGTAACCCTGCCAGCCGCTTTCACGCAGCTTCGGATACACGTCGTTGGTATAATCCCCGCCCTGGCAGGTCACAATAATGTCCAGTGCCTTCAGCGCGTCCAGATCAAACGCGTCCTGCAGCGTACCGCCGGTGCTGCCACCAAAAGAGGGAGCCGGCTGCCCCAGCTGAGAGGTGGAGAAAAAAACAGGGCGAATGGCGTCGAAGTCGCGCTCTTCAACCATGCGTTGCATGAGTACAGAGCCGACCATTCCGCGCCAGCCGATAAAACCAACATTTTTCATAACGTATTTCCTGGGAGATGTGTGCTGTTTGTGCCTAGCCAGTTTCCTGCTGGATCATCCCTCACATTACAAAATGCTGCTAAAGTCGCAAGTGAAATTAATCAATGATTGCGCGGCAATCAGAAAAGCAACTTATTGAACGCAGTTTCTGCCGACATCGGTACCCAGAAAAACCGCAAAGATTATCGGGGAAATGGTCGTGGGAAGGGAATATTTTCCGCCGCTTTTTTATTGATCTGGATTATGGATCTGCGCAGAAATTTAGCGATATCGCGCCGGTGGAGAAAGCGGAGAAAACCAGGCCTGATACGGCCTTATGAGGATTAATCCTTTCGTCTCATCGCTCAGCAGAGACGTTTTTTTTACGCTATTGGAGGGGCGATTTGCCCGGCCTCGCGTCGCTCGGCCGGACAATCTCAGCGGCGTTTAGCTTAACAACGTAAACGCGATCATACCGACGATGGCACCGGTGGTGCCGAGGATAGTTTCCATCATCGTCCAGGTTTTCAGCGTCTGCGCTTCGGTGGCGCCGGTAAATTTCCCGAACAGCCAGAAACCGGCGTCGTTCACGTGGCTCACTACGATGGAACCGCCCGCGATACAGATGGAGAGCGCCGCCATCTGCGCACCGCTGTAGTTCAGCTGCTCGATGACCGGCATGACCAGCCCCACGGCCGTTAAGCAGGCAACGGTCGCAGAACCCTGGATAATACGCACCGCCGCCGCCAGCACGAAGCAGGTAATGGCGATAGGTAATCCCATGCCCGTCAGCGCTTCACCGAGCGCCGGTCCTACGCCGGAGTCAACCAGCACCTGTTTGAAGACGCCGCCGGCGCCGATAACCAGCAGGATAATCCCCGCAGGCTGCAGCGCATGACCGCAGATCTCCATCACCCGATCTTTCGCCATCCCCTGACGTATCGCCAGACCATAGATAGCCACCAGACATGCGACCAGAATCGCGGTGAACGGATGGCCGATAAACTCAAACCATTCGTAAGCGCTGGAGCCAACCGGCACAAAGCGCGCGGCGATGGTTTTCAGCCCCACCAGCACCAGCGGCAGGAGAATCAGCGACAGGCTAAAGGCAAAAGACGGCATCTTGCCTTCACCCAGGCTTGGTTCGCTAATATCGTCAGGAATATGCAGCTCAACGTAGCGGCTGATGAAGTTGCCCCACAGCGGCCCGGCGATAATCATTCCCGGAATCGCCGCACACAGACCAATCAGGATCATCCAGCCAAAGTCAGCATGCATTTGCGATGCCAGCAGCATCGGCGCCGGCCCGGGCAGCAGGAACGCCGCCGCGGCCGCCACGCCCGCAAACAGCGGGATAACCAGTTTCACCAGGTTGGTACCGGTATGGCGCGCCATGGAGAAGGCCACGCTGATCAGCAGCACGATCGCCACTTCAAAAAACAGCGGCAGCGCGCAGATAAGACCGGCGAGGCCAATCGCGTAATGAGCGCGGCTGTGGCCGAAAGATTTCAACATCTTGACGGCAATCTGATCGACAGCGCCGGTTTCATGAAGAATCTTGCCAAACATCGCCCCGAGTGCCACGACGATCGCCAGGAAGCCCAGCGTCCCGCCCATCCCTTTTTCCATCGTCGCCGCAATTTTATCCAGCGGCATTCCGGAAAAGAGACCGGCACCAATAGAAACCACCATCAAAGCCACGAAAGCATGCATACGCGCCTTCATGACTAAAAACAGCAGCAGCAAAACGGAGCCCACTGCTGTTAAAACAAGCGTTAATGTACTCACTAGTTACTGCCTTTGTTGATCACCTCAATGGTGCTCGCGACCACGCCTTCCAGCGATTGATCAATATCGACGATTAAAACATCGCCTTCGTCTGCGCCAGGTTCCTGCAGCGTTTCAAACTGGGTCACCAGCATCTGGGTTTTAAAGAAATGGCCTTTACGCGCTTTCAGACGGCTTTCAATCAGGTCGAAATCACCTTTCAGGTAGACGAAAGAGAGATTCGGGTTGCCCTTACGAAGAATATCGCGATAGCTCTTTTTCAGAGCGGAACAGACGATCAGCGAGACTTTATTTGTACGCTGCATGGCAAAAGCGGCGTCGTTCAGCGCCTGCAGCCACGGTGTACGATCATCGTCGTTTAACGGTTCGCCGGAGGCCATCTTGTTGATGTTGCTACGCGGGTGCAGAAAGTCACCATCGAGAAACGCGGCATGCAGCTGATGCGCCACTTCGCTGGCGACAGCGGATTTACCACTGCCGGAAACGCCCATCAGGACATAGACGTGGTGATCATGGTTAGTCGTGCTCAAAGCTTCCTCCCACTGGACACATATACCAAGCCTTACTGGCTGCAAGAATACAGCGTGAAAGACTCGTATACAGATTGATTGTTACGGGTAACTGTTATCGGTAACATTGTCATGCCGGACTCAGGGATAAGCAATCACCATTCGTGCCAGAAATGAATATGTGTGATCTACTTCAAACTTGTCAGTCTAAATTGATCCGCCCGGTGACAATGTGAAACCTAAATCTAACATCTTCGGCGTCACGACTTCACCCCGAATGCGGGCCAGCAGCCGTTCGGCTCCAATGCGTCCCATTCGCTCGCGCGGGGTCAGCACGCTGGCCAGCCGCGGTTCCATCACCTGCCCAATATCATGGCCGTGGAAACCGGCGATCGCCATATCGTCCGGAATTTTCAATCCCAGGCGCTGACACTCAAAAGCGGCACCGACCGCAAGGTCATCGTTGGTACAGAAGATCCCATCGAGCTGCGGATATTCGCGACGCGCCTGGCGCATCAGCTCGATCCCTGACGAATAGGACGAAGATTGTTCAACCATCACGCTATACGGCGTCATGCCGGCATCGCGCATCGCCTGTTCATATCCCTTTTGCTTGATGATAGTACGTTCATCAAGACGCGCCCCCAGATACGCCACGTGGCGATGGCCGCGGGCAATAATCGCTGCGGTCATCTGGCGTGCGGCATCAAAGTTATCAAAACCGACGGCGATATCGAGGCACGGCGACTGGCTGTCCATCAGTTCAACCACCGGGATACCGGCAACTTCGATCATTTTCAGCGTGCGAGGGGTATGGGTACGTTCGGTGAGAATCAGGCCATCAATGTTCCATGAGAGCATGGATTCGAGACGCTTTTCTTCCATTTCCGGCTTATAGCCGTAGTGCGCGAGCATCGTCTGGTAGCCGAAGGCATCGGTGACGCTTTCAATTCCACGCAGCACTTCCGAGAAGACCTGGTTGGTCAACGAGGGCAGCAGCACACCAATGGCGCGACTGGTGGCATTAGAGAGGATATCAGGCGCACGATTGGGAATGTAACCCAGTTCATCGAGTGCAGCGGCAATCTTGCCACGCAGGGCCTCGGAAACCTGTTCCGGGTTACGTAAAAAGCGACTGACCGTCATTTTGGTCACGCCGACAAGATCGGCTACATCCTGCAGTACGGGTCTTTTCTTTTTCATCGTCCTGACTGTGATAACGGGGGAGACATTTTCCCAGTTTATCACGGACAAAGCGCAACCTTCCCAAACATCCGGGAAGGCTGCGCAATTTATTTACCCATCTGCACAACGGAATCAGACCGGCGGCAGATCGAACAGCAGGATCTCGCTATCACTGTCGGCGTGTACGGAAATCGCCTGCTCGTCCCAAATCGCCAGGCCATCGCTGGTGGTCGCTTTGGTACCGTTAATCGTCACTTCGCCTTTCACCACCTGGATCCACACGCGGCGTTCCGCGGCAATCTGATGTACCGACTGTTCATCTTTCAGCAGCGCCCAGCGGTACAGTTCCATATCCTGGTGCACTTTCAGTGAACCGTCACGAGCATCAGGCGACAGAACCAGCTGTTTGCCCTGCAGAGCATCAAAGCGACGCTGTTCGTAGCGCGGAGTGATGCCGTTTTCTTCTGGCATAATCCAGATCTGGTACAGATGCAGTTTTTCTGTCTCGCTTGGGTTGTACTCGGAGTGACGGATCCCGGTACCTGCGCTCATGATCTGGAACTCGCCCGCCGGAACCTGCTCTTTGTTACCCATGCTGTCCTGATGCTCAACCGCCCCTTCCAGCACGTAGGTCAGGATTTCCATATCTTTGTGCGGATGGGTACCGAAGCCCTGGCCGGCATCAATCACGTCATCATTGATAACCCGCAGTGCCGAGAAGCCCATGAAATTCGGGTCATAATAGTTAGCGAAAGAGAAAGTATGCCAGGAATCCAGCCAGCCGTGGTTAGCGTGGCCGCGTTCGTTAGCTTTGCGTAAGTAGATCATGTTGCACCCCCGTATGTTTTCGATGGAGTCAGTGTGGACTCAATCTGTTCACGATCATAGAGGGTGAAAATTGACTCCTCTGTTCAAAAAATATGAATAATTACAGAGGAGCCAGGAAGGCTTATTTATCTAAGGTTATCGTGGCCGGAGAGGGCTGTTCAAACCCGCGTCCGAGGATCTCCATATTCGTGAGAACGTCAGATTCCTTGACGTAATTTGGCTGACCGTTAACGAGGGTTTCATACAGCGCATCATAGACCCGCCCATAGTCGCCGGTTTCAATCGGGATCTCTTCCCGCACGGTTTCACCCGCTTCATTGACGTACTCCAGCAGGCCAAACGTATCGTCCGCGCCGAATCCTGGCTCACCCGGCATAATATTGGCTTTCAGGCTGGTTTCCTGCCGATCGATACCATATTTGATAAACGAACCTTGATGGCCGTGAACGATAAACCTCGGGTACGCCAGCTTCACCAGGTGGCTGGTTTTAACAATGGCCTTCAGGTCGCCGTAGAACAGCTGGGCTTCAAACGTGTCATCCGGGTTGGCTTTGTTGCGCAGGCTGCGGATGTCATAAGCCACGTGGTCCGGGCGGCCAAACAGCGAGATGAGCTGATCCAGCGTATGCACGCCAAGACCGTAAAATGTGCCATCCTGCGGGACTCCGGGCTGGGTTTCTGCGACCGGGCGATAGAGGTCAAAATGGCTCTCAACTTCCACGATCTCACCCAGTTTGCCGCTCTCAATCACCTTTTTCATCGTCAGGAAACAGGAATCAAAGCGGCGGTTCTGGTATGGCGTCACCGTCAGTCCCCGACTCTTCGCCAGTGCAAAGAGCGCCTTTGCCTCTGCTAGCGTGGAGGTAAACGGTTTTTCTACCAGCACATTTTTACCTGCTTCCAGCGCCCGCTTTGCATATTCGAAATGGCTGTCCGCATGGGTACAGACGATCACCAGTTTTACCTGCGGGTCGTTGAGCACTTCGTCGAGGTCGCTGGTGAAATGAATATGAGAATACTGCGGCGCCTGCTCCTGCGGCTTCGCGCTGCGACGATAGATATGCGCGACGCGCCAGCGGTCTTTGCGGTGCAGAACATAAGGAAGATGGTAGCGGGTCGTGCTTTTGCCAAACCCAATAAATGCGCAGTGCAGAGTCATACAGCCGTCCTTTGTTGAGGTTTCTGCTGCTCACCATAGCGCACCCCGGCGACGAACTTAACTCTTAACCCATTCAAGATGGTGGAAATGACCGGCAAAAAAGCCAAAAAAAAAGCCAGCACCTGGCTGGCTAAAGTAATACTGGAAGCAATGTGAGCAATGTCGTGCTTTCAGGCTTTCCGCAAGGGTCTCCCTGAATGCAGGACAATAATAATCATTCTCATTCGCACTTGTCTACCTCTTTTTGCAAAAATTAGGCGTTGACGCATTTTTTAAACTCAGGGATGTTTAAAAGGCCAATAAAGTGGATGAAGACCGCGATGCCGCGGCACAGGAGAAGAGGAATGAGTGACATAGTGATACGCCACGCCGAACCGCGCGATGCAGAACCTTTACGCCAGCTGACGGCCCACCCGGAGGTCTATCACGACACACTACAGCTTCCTCACCCCTCGATGGAAATGTGGCAAGAACGTCTACAGCCCAGGCCTCACAGCCACCATCTGGTCGCCACTCTTGATCATAGCGTCGTCGGTCACCTGATGCTCAGCGTCGAACCGCGGCCTCGCCGGAGCCACGTTGCCACCTTCGGAATGAGCGTTGACGCAGCGTTCCACGGACGTGGAGTGGGCAGCGCGCTGATGCGCGAGATGATCAACCTGTGTGATAACTGGCTGCGCATCGAACGTATCGAGCTAACGGTATTTGCCGATAATTCATCCGCGCTGGCGCTATACCGGAAGTTCGGTTTTGAAATTGAAGGAACCGGCAGGAAATTTGCCCTGCGCAACGGCAAGTATGTGGATGCGCATTTCATGGCGCGCCTCAAGTAACCACTCAGCATTGCCCGGCGGCGCTATGCCTACCGGGCCCGTGATTGTGCATCATTCTGTAGGCCGGGTAAGGCGTCAGCCGTCGCCCGGCGTGTTATCCGCAGTTCCCCAAAATCTCCGCGCTACCGGCCAGGCGATGAACCTGGGAGACGGTAAATCCCCCCATTATGGACAATCGGGGATTTGCCCGGCGGCGCAAGGCTTACCGGGCCTGTGGCTTGCCCCTGGCAAATCAATCAGTAGCCCGCCGTCAAATCACCGGGCGAGCGCGGATCGGACGCGCCATACAGCGTCCCGTCCGGGCCCACCATAATGCTCTGGGTACTGCCCATCGCCTCTTTCAGCGCCACTTTCTGCCCTTTCTGCTCCAGCAGCTTCAGCGTATCCGGGCTAAACCCCTTCTCCACCCGCAGCTCATCCGGCAGCCACTGATGATGGAAGCGCGGCGCATTGGTGGCTTCCGCCACGTTCATACCGAAATCAATGGTGTTGACCACCATCTGCAGTACGGTGGTAATAATGCGACTGCCGCCCGGACTACCGGTCACCAGCCAGGTTTTCCCCTCTTTCACCACGATAGTCGGCGACATCGACGACAGCGGACGTTTTTTCGGCCCGACGGCGTTGGCATCGCCGCCCACCAGCCCGTAGACATTCGGCACGCCAGGTTTCGCCGAGAAGTCATCCATCTGGTTGTTCATCAGTATCCCGGAGCTACCCGCCACAATACCGGTCCCGAAGGTGGTATTGAGCGTATAGGTGACCGCCACCGCGTTACCCTCTTTATCCACCACCGAGAAATGGGTGGTCTGGTTACTTTCATACGGCGCCAGTTTGCCCGGACGAATCTGGCTCGAAGGTTTGGCTTTGTTGATATCAATCTGTTCAGCAATCGATTTGGCGTAGGCTTTGTTGGTGAGCGCTTGCCACGGTACTTTGACAAAGTCCGGATCGCCGAGATACTCCGAGCGGTCGGCATAGGCATGCTTTTCAGCTTCCGCCATGACCTGCATGGCGTCTGCACTGCCGAAGCCATATTTATGCATGTCGAAGTTTTCGAGGATATTGAGGATCTGTACGATGTGGATCCCCCCGGATGAAGGCGGTGGCATCGAAAACACCTGATAACCGCGATACTCGCCGCTTATCGGCGTACGCTCGACCGCCTTGTAGCCGGCAAGGTCGGCTTTGGTGATCAGGCCGCCGTTTTTGTGCATTTCGTCGGCAATCTGATCGGCAATCGTCCCTTTATAAAAGGCATCCGGGCCATGCTCCGCGATCAGCTCAAGGCTTTTGCCCAGCTGTTTTTGCACCAGCTTGTCACCTTTCTTCAGCGGCTCACCGTTTTTCCAGAAGATGGCTTTACTGTTCGGGTGACTGGGGATGACTTCACTCCCGTAGGTCTTCAGATCGTCGGCCAACGCATCGTTCACCGTGAAGCCCTCTTCCGCCAACTTAATCGCCGGGCGGATCACCTTGTTCAGCGGCATGGTGCCGTATTTTTCCAACGCTAATGAGAAGCCCGCCACGGTACCCGGCGTACCGGAAGCCAGATGCGAAGTGAGCGATTTTTTGCTATCCGGGTTGCCCTGATCGTCAAGGAATATATCCCGGGTGGCCTGCTCAGGCGCCATTTCGCGAAAATCAATCGCCGTCGTTTTACCGTCTTTGGTCCGCAGCATCATAAATCCGCCGCCGCCAATATTACCGGCCTGTGGATGCGTGACCGCCAGCGCATAGCCCACCGCCACCGCGGCATCGACGGCGTTACCGCCCTGACGCAGAATATCCACCCCGACGCGGGTTGCCATCGCATCCACCGAGGCAACCATCCCCTCCCGGGCACGAACCGGGTGAAAGACATCTTCTTCTACACCATAAGAAACGGGCGGCGGGGTGGGATTTGCGGCGACGGTAAAACTTCCGCCGGCCAGCAAAGCAGCGATGACCACCTGACGCCAGGAACGCGTGTTTATCATTGTCTTACTCCTGAAGTGTTTTTTTCCCCGCTTAAGCCTGGTTGATAAGTCCTAAAAAATCATTGTTATGCCGAAAAGGAGGTACACTTAAGTGATCCCACGCACGGGAGGAGAGAACCATGAAAGCACTATTATTTCTGGCGGCGCTGCTGCCACTAAGCGTCCTGGCACAGCCACTCAACACCACCAATAATCCCAACCAGCCGGGGTACGTCATCCCCAGCCAGCAGCGGATGCAAAATCAGATGCAGGTGCAACAGCAGCAGCACCAAAGCATGCTGAAGCAGGATATGCAGAGCCAGACACGCGCCCAGCAACAGCATCTCCAGACGCAGCTCAACAACAACCAGCAGCGGGTCATTCAGAGCGGTAATTTGAATTCGTCGCAGCAGATGTTGCCGAATAACAACGGAGGGATGTTGCAACGGCAGACGACGCCATAACGGCCGTCTGCCGGTGGATCAGGCCTGGAAGTCAGGACCGATGACATCAATGGCATCGGTACAAATGCAGTCCACGCCCCAGCGCAACAGCTCAGCCGCCCGCTGGGGCTTGTTGACGGTATAGACGAGGATGTGCAGACCCGCGGCCTTCAGGCTTGCCACTCGCGACTCATCCAGCAGTTTATGGTTAAGGTGGATCGAAACGCACTCCAGGCGCGTGGTCAGCTCGCGCCAGTCCTCGCGCCACTCATCCAGCAGCAGCCCGCGCGGCAGCTCAGGCACCGCCTGCTGCGCCGCCTCCAGCGCGTCAATTTCAAACGATGAGAGCAGCGGCGGCGTCATCCCCTGCCACAGCTCACGGGCCGCCAGCGCCACCGCTTTCCCGGTGAGCGGCCCGGTGCCGGTCGTTGGTTTAATCTCGATATTCGCCATCATGCCGTGCTGACGACAGCGTTCGGCAACCTCGGCCAGCAGCGGCAGCGGCTCGCCTTTGAATTCATGGCTATACCAGCTTCCGGCATCGGCTTTCAGCAGTTCGCTCCAGGCCAGCTCGCCGGCGACGCCCCAGCCGTTGCTGGTGCGCTCGAGATGGTCATCGTGCAGCAAAAAAATCTGTCCGTCTTTCGATAGCTTGGCGTCAAACTCGATCATCGTATGCCCGAAACGGGCGCCGACGTCGATGGCCGCCAGGGTGTTTTCCGGAGCCAGTTTCCCGCCGCCACGATGGGCGACGATGTGAGGATAAGGCCAGTGACTCATGCGCGTTGTCCTGTTTCACCATCAAAGAGGTGCAGATGATCCTCGGGCAGATGCAGCCACAGCGTGCTGCCTGCTGACGGACGCTGCTGATGCGGCAGCCTGACCACCAGTTTCTGCTCGCCCCAGCGACCGTGGGCAAGGTTATCGGCACCTAAAATTTCCAGCGTATCCATCACCAGCGGTACGCCACCTTCCGCCTGGGAGCTTAATGCAAAATGCTCCGGGCGGATACCTAACGTCATCTTACGCCCGGCATGGCGGCGATGCTCGCCATTCATCGGTAAACGCAGGCCGCCTTCCAGTTCAAAACGACGACCATCTTCGCTGATGCGCCCGTCCAGCAGGTTCATCGCCGGACTGCCAATAAAGCTCGCCACAAAGCGGCTGGCCGGTTTCTCGTACACCTCGACGGGGGTGCCAATTTGTTCGGCAATACCTTTATTCATGACCATCACCCGCTGGGCAAGCGTCATCGCTTCCACCTGGTCATGCGTGACGTACAACGAGGTGGTTTTCAGACGACGATGCAGCTGCTGAAGTTCAAGACGCATCTGGACGCGCAGCTTGGCATCGAGGTTCGATAGCGGTTCATCAAACAGAAATACCGCCGGGTCGCGCACGATGGCGCGGCCCATCGCCACACGCTGGCGCTGACCGCCGGAGAGCTCGCGCGGGCGGCGCTTGAGTAGCCCGTCCAGCTCCAGAATGCGCGCCGCTTCCTGCACCCGTTCGGCGATCAGGCCTTTGCCCATACCGCGTATTTTTAGCCCCCAGGCCATGTTCTCTTCCACGCTCATGTGCGGGTAAAGCGCGTAGTTCTGAAACACCATCGCGATCCCGCGATCCTTCGGTTCCATCTCGGTCACACGCTGGCGGTTAATCCAGATATCGCCGCTGGTCACGCGTTCAAGCCCGGCGACCATGCGCAGCAGCGTTGATTTCCCGCAGCCGGACGGTCCGACCATGACGATAAATTCCCCATCCGCGACGTCCAGCGTCAGCGGTTGAATCACCTGGGTTTTGCCATCCCAGCTTTTGGTTACAGCCTGTAGTTTTAAACCTGCCATTTTATTTCTCACTGTCCACTAAACCACGCACAAACGCCCGCTGCATGGCTAAAACGATAACGACCGGGGGAATCAGCGTCAGCAGCATCGCGGCCATCACCTGATTCCACTGCGTGGTGCCTTCTCCGGTGGCGATCATGCCTTTGATACCCGCCACTGCGGTGCCAAGATTGACATCCTGAATAATCAACAGCGGCCACAGATATTGGTTCCAGCCGTAGATAAAGGTGATAACAAACAGGGCCGCGAGATTGGTTTTCGACAGCGGCAGCACGATGTCGCGGAAAAAGCGCATCGGTGAGGCGCCATCGATACGCGCCGCTTCAATCAGCTCGTCCGGCAGGGTCATAAAGAACTGGCGGAACAGGAAGGTGGCGGTCGCCGAGGCCATCAGCGGTAGCGTCAATCCGGCATAGCTGTCGAGCATCTTCAGATTGGCGATCACTTCCACGGTGGGAAAGATACGTACCTCAACCGGTAGCATCAGGGTAATAAAAATCATCCAGAAGAAGAGGTTACGCAGCGGAAAGCGGAACCAGACGATGGCGAATGCGGAGAGCATCGACACCACGATTTTGCCCACCGTGATGCCAAAGGCCATGATGAAACTGTTGAGCATCATCAGCCAGAATGGCGCGCTGTTCACGCCAACGCCCTGGGTCCAGATGGTCGCCATATTTTCCAGCAGATGTCCGCCGGGAATCAGCGTCATCGGCGTCTCAAAAACGGCTTTGTTATCCAGCGTCGCGGCAACAAACGCGACATACAGCGGGAACAGGATCACGGCGATCCCCGCAATCAGCATGGTGTGGCTGAAAAGCGTCAGCCCGCGACGGTTCTCAATCATTGGTAGCGCACCTTACTTTCAACGTAGCGGAACTGAACGACCGTCAGCACAATCACCAGCAACATCAGAACCACCGACTGGGCGGCGGACGCCGACAGGTCGAGCCCGGCGAAACCTTCGCGATAGATCTTATAAATCAACGTAGTGGTTGCCTGTACCGGGCCGCCGGCGGTGGCGGCATCGATCACCGGGAAGGTATCGAAGAAGGCGTAGACCAGGTTGACCACCAGCAGGAAAAAGCTGACCGGCGCAATCAACGGCAGCGCCAGTTTAAAGAAGCGGCGAATCGGCCCGGCGCCGTCAATGGCGGCAGCCTCAACCAGCGAGCGCGGGATCGACTGCAACGCAGCGAAGAAAAACAAAAAGTTATAGCTGATCTGCTTCCACACCGAGGCAAAGACCACCAGGAACATCGCCTGGCCGCTGTTCTGCGCATGGTTCCAGTCGTAGCCCATCTCGCCAAGGAAATGGGTTATCAGCCCACGACCGGGGTTAAAGAGGAAAATCCACAGTACCGCCGCCACCGCTGGTGCTACGGCATAGGGCAGCAGCATCAGGGTTTGATAAAAGCGACTGCCGCGCACGACATAATCCACCAGCGCAGCAAAGAACAGAGAAATCATCAGCCCGCTGAAAGTCACCAGGCTACTGAACTTGATGGTGGTCCAGAACGAGTCCAGATAGTACGGGTCGTGGAACAGGGTCACGAAGTTGTCCAGGCCAACGAACTGGCTGGAAAGACCAAACGGATCGACGCTCTGTAGTGAGTACCACAGCGCTTCGCCCGCGGGCCAGATAAAGAAAATAATGGTGATAATCAGCTGCGGCGCGACCAGCACATAAGGCAGCCAGCGCGAGCGGAATACCGGACGGGATGATGACATAGATGGACTCTTTTCCAGAAATCGCCGGGTGGCAGCTTCGCCTTACCCGGCCTACACATGGCACGTCGTCGGCCCGGTGAACATAGCGCCACCGGGCATTTCAACTATTACGATTTAGTTGATTGCTCGAAGCGGCGCAGCAGTTGGTTACCACGTTCTACCGCTGAATCCAGCGCCTGTTGTGGCGTCTTCTTCCCGGTCCACACGCTTTCCAGCTCCTCATCCACAATGGTGCGGATCTGCGGCATGTTGCCCAGACGCAGCCCTTTGGTGAACGGCAACGGCGGCTTGTTCAACATCTGACGAGTGGCAATATCGGCGCCGGGATTCTTATCATAGAAGCCCTGCTGGCGGGTCAGGTCATAAGCGGCGGTGGTAATCGGCAGGTAGCCGGTTTTCTGATGCCATTCCGCTGCGATTTCCGGTTTAGCGAGGAATTCCAGGAATTTCGCCACCCCGGTGTAAGTCTCTTTATCTTTACCCTGCATCACCCACAGGCTGGCCCCGCCGATAATGGCGTTCTGCGGCGCACCCTTCACGTCGGCGTCGTACGGCATCATCCCCACGCCGTAGTTGAACTTCGCGTACTGGCGGATATCGGCCAGCGAACCGGAAGAGGCGGTGGTTATCGCGCAGTCCCCGTTATAGAACTTCTCGGTAGACTCATCTTTACGCCCGAAGTAGCTGAAATCACCCTTCTTGTTCATCGCTTCCAGCATGGCGATATGCTTGACCTGCTCCGGCTTGTTGAACTCCAGAACCGCATCAGTCCCGTCGAAGCCGTTGTTTTTGGTCGCCACCGGCAGGCCATGCCAGGCGCTGAAGTTTTCAATCTGAATCCAGCCCTGCCAGCCGCTGGCATAACCGCACTTCATCCCGGCAGCTTTCAGCTTATCGGTATAGGCCGCCAGCTCTTGCCAGGTTTTCGGCGGCTGATCCGGGTCTAAACCGGCTTTTTTGAAGGCATCTTTGTTGTAGTACAGCACCGGCGTGGAGCTGTTAAACGGCTGGGAGAGCAGATGACCACTTTTGGAATCGGTGTAGTAACCGGAAACCGTCGGGACGAACTGCGATTCATCAAACTTGATACCCGCATCGCTGAACACCTGATACACCGGCTTAATGGCTTTCGAAGCCATCATTGTCGCGGTACCCACTTCATAAACCTGAAGGATCGCCGGCGCATTGCCGGTACGGAATGCCGCAATGCCGGCACTCAGGCTCTGTTCATAGTTACCTTTGTACACCGGCGTAATTTTATAATCCGGATTGGCCGCGTTGAAACGTTGCGCCAGAGAATCAACTTCTTTACCCAACTCCCCTTCCATGGAATGCCAGAACGGAATATTGGTCACTGCCAACGCCTGACCGGCACATGCCAGGCTGAGCGCCAGTCCTAAAGCTGTATGTCGTAACGATATCATCGGTTATCTCTCTTGTTGTTCCAGATGCGCGATTTCACGCGTTTTATGTTCGCGGGGGTAACATGACATGCTCGAATTACAGAAAAATAACTTTTTTATTACAAAAAAAAGATAGTAACGCGTCAGAGAGATGGCAAGACGATGAAGGATTGGAGACAGGAAAGTGGGAGCTGAGGCACGTATAGGGGGTGGAACGGTTCCCGGGGTCGGCGCAGGCGCCTCGCCCGGGTGATGAGTGCAGTTTGTCGCCCGGCCAGACCAGGCGCCGCCGGGGAAAATAACGAATTAGCCGCCCAGATAGGCGCTACGCACCGCCTCGTTAGCCAGAAGCCGCTCGCCGGTGTCTTCCAGCACGACGTGACCGTTTTCCAGCACATAGCCGCGGTCAGCCAGCTTCAGCGCCTGGTTGGCGTTCTGCTCGACAAGGAAGATAGTCATCCCCTGTTCGCGCAGCTGTTCGATGGTGTTGAAAATCTGCTGGATGATGATCGGCGCCAGTCCCAGCGAGGGTTCGTCAAGCAGCAGCAGGCGCGGCTGGCTCATCAGCGCCCGACCAATCGCCAGCATCTGCTGCTCGCCGCCGGACATGGTGCCCGCACGTTGAATACGGCGTTCAAGCAGACGCGGGAACAGTTCGTAAACCCACTTAATACGGCTCTGGAACTGGTCTCGATCGGCAAAAAAACCGCCCATCGCCAGGTTTTCTTCAACGGTCATACGCGAAAAGACGCGCCGCCCTTCCGGGACAATCGCCACCGCTTCACGCATGATTTTTGCGGTCTGCCAGTCGGTAATATCTTTCCCATCAAAGACCACTTTTCCGCTGGAAGCCCGCGGATCGCCGCACAGGGTACCCAGCAGCGTGGTTTTCCCCGCGCCGTTGGCACCGATCAGGGTCACGATTTCCCCCTGATTAATATGCAGACTGACGTTATGTAGCGCCTGAATCTTGCCGTAGTGGGCGCTTACGTTGTCAAAAGATAACATCACTTTTTCCATACTTATGCCTCACCAAGGTATGCGCGGATCACGTCCGGGTTATTGCGGATCTCTTCCGGCGTACCGTTAGCCAGCGGCGTACCCTGATTGACCACATAAATACGATCGGAAATGCCCATCACCAGCTTCATATCGTGCTCAATCAGCAGGATGGTGGTGTTGTGATGACTGCGCAGCTCGGCGATCAGCTCGTCCAGCTCTTTGGTCTCTTTCGGGTTCAGACCCGCAGCGGGTTCATCCAGCATCAGGATTTCCGGCTGGGTCACCATACAGCGGGCAATCTCCAGACGCCGTTGGTCGCCATAGGCCAGGTTACTGGCCTGGCGGTTAGCATGCTCCAGCAGGCCAATACGCTCCAGCCAGGTCGCGGCGCGATCCAGCGCTTCGCTCTGCGCGCGGCGGAAGGACGGGGTTTTCAGCAAGCCGGAGAAGACCCCGGTTTTCAGCTGCTGATGTTGCGCCACCAGCAGGTTTTCAATCACCGTCATTTCGCGGAACAGACGCACGTGCTGGAAGGTACGGACCACGCCCATCCGGGCGATCTGCTGTCCCGGCAGCCCTTCCAGGTGCTGATCGCGCAGCATGATGGTCCCGCCGGTCGGCTTATAAAAACCGGTCAGGCAGTTGAAGACCGTGGTTTTCCCGGCGCCGTTAGGGCCAATCAGCGACACGATCTCCTGCGGGCGCAGCTCCAGCGACACGTTGTTGACCGCCAGCAGGCCGCCAAAGCGCATCATCAGGCCGCTGACGGATAATAATGGCTGACTCATGCCTGCTCTCCTTTCGCCTGACCTTTTTTCAGCTTCAGCTGCGGACGCGTCATCGGCAGCAGACCCTGCGGACGCCAGATCATCATCAGCACCATCAAACCACCCAGCATCAGCATGCTGTATTCGTTGAAATCACGCATCAGCTCGCGCGATACCACCAGCAGCACCGCGGCGAGAATGACCGCAAACTGCGAGCCCATCCCACCCAGAACCACAATCGCCAGCACGAAAGCCGACTCGGCAAAGGTGAAGGATTCCGGGCTGACAAAGCCCTGGCGCGCGGCGAACAGCGTACCGGCAAAACCGGCAAACGCGGCGCTGATGGTAAAGGCGGTCAGCTTGATGCGCGTCGGGCTAAGGCCCAACGAGCGGCAGGCAATTTCGTCTTCACGCAGCGCTTCCCACGCGCGGCCCAGCGGCATACGCAGCAGGCGGTTAATCACAAACAGCGACAGCACCACCAGCAGCAGCGCCACCAGATAAAGGAAAATCACCCGATCGCCCGGGTCGTACTTCAGGCCGAAGAAGTTACTGAAAGTATCCCAGCCGCCTTCACGGGCGCTGCGGCTAAACTCAAGGCCAAACAGCGTCGGTTTTGGAATCTGGCTGATGCCGTTGGGACCACCGGTGATTTCGGTGTTATTAAGCAGCAAAATACGCACGATTTCGCCGAAGCCAAGCGTGACGATCGCCAGATAGTCGCCGCGCAGACGCAGCACCGGGAACCCCAGCAGGAAGCCCGCGGCGGCGGACACCAGCCCTGCCAACGGCAGACAGGTCCAGAAGCCAAGACCGTAATAGTGGTTCAGCAGCGCAAAGGTGTAAGCGCCGATGGCGTAGAAGCCGCCATAGCCCAGCACCAGCAGACCGGACAGCCCCACCACCACGTTCAGCCCAAGACCGAGAATGATATAGATCATGGTCAGGGTGGCGATGTCCACCGTCCCGCGCGACACCATAAACGGCCACGCCACGGCGATAACCAGCAGCGCTATCAGGAACAGCTTCTGCTTGACCGTCGAACCGTCGATAGCCGGCATAACAAACTTCGGCCCGGAGACGTTTTTCAGGGTTTTCTGGAACAGCGGACGCATCAACTGGAAGAAGAAGACCACCGCGGTGCCGATGAAGATCCACTGCCAGCGGATATCGGCGGCGGTATCCACAACCAGTTTGGTGCCATCCAGCTCCAGCTGTACGCCCATAAACACGCCAGCCAGGACAAAGAACATCGCCGCAGACAGCAGCGACATAGCAATATGCATCGGTTTCATACTTTCTCGACCTCCGGGCGACCCAGAATGCCGGTAGGCATCACCAACAGCACCAGAATCAACAGGGCAAAGGAGACGACGTCTTTATATTCCGTGCTGAGATAGGCAGACGAAAGCGCTTCGGCAATACCGAGGATCAGACCGCCGATCATCGCCCCCGGGATACTGCCGATCCCACCCAGTACCGCAGCGGTAAAGGCTTTCATCCCGGCCATAAAGCCGATATACGGGTTAATAACGCCGTAGAACTGGCCCAGCAGTACACCTGCTACCGCCGCCATTGCCGCGCCGATAACAAACGTCAGGGCAATCACCCGGTCGGTATTGATACCGAGCAGGCTCGCCATTTTGAGGTCTTCTGCGCAGGCGCGGCAGGCGCGGCCCATGCGTGAATAGCGGATAAACAGCGTCAGTGCCAGCATCGCCACAAAAGTCACGACCCAAATCACCAGCTGCATCGTGGTGACGGTCGCGGCGAAGTTTTCGCTGCTGCCGATAATCCACTGGCCGTTAAACAGACTCGGCAGCGCGATATCGCGCGAACCTTCCGTCAGGCTGACGTAGTTTTGCAGGAAAATGGACATCCCGATGGCGGAAATCAGCGCAATCAGACGCTTGGAGCTGCGCACCGGCCGGTAGGCCACGCGTTCAATGCTCCAGCCGTAGGCGCTGGCGATAATAATCGCCCCGATAAACCCGGCGGCCACCAGCAGCCAGCTGGTATCAATCCCCATCATCATGAGGGCGGCGATGATCATGAAGGAGACGTAGCTGCCAATCATGTATACCTCGCCATGGGCGAAGTTAATCATGCCGATAATGCCGTACACCATCGTATAGCCGATGGCGATCAGCGCATAGGTACTGCCCAGCGTGACGCCGTTAAACATCTGCTGCAGAAAGTAGAGAAACTGCTCGGACATAAGGTAACCTTTTTCATGCCGCCCGCTTCACGCGGGCGGTGGGATAACGCATCTTATTTTGCGACAGAGGATGATCCATCCGCATGCCACTGGAAGACACCAAACTCAAATCCCTTCAAATCGCCTTTTTCGTCCCAATTCAGCGGCCCAATCACGGTTTTCGCTCCGTGAGCTTTCAGATCTTTGATTAAGTCCAGCGGCTCCTGGCTGCTGCTTCTGTCCATCGCCTGCGCCAATGACTGCACGGCGGCGTAGGTGATCCAGACATACGGACCGCTCGGATCTTTCTTCTCTGTTTTCAGCGCCTCAACGATAGCGCTGTTCGCCGGATCCTGGTCATAGCGTTTCGGCATTGTTACCAGCATGCCTTCCGCTGCTGCGCCGGCAATATTTGACAGCGACGCGTTGCCAACACCCTCAGGTCCCATAAAGACAGTTTTCAGCCCCACGGAGCGAGCCTGACGCAGCATCTGCCCCATTTCAGGGTAGTAGCCGCCATAATAAACGAAGTCGATATTTTCTTTTTTCAGGCGTGCCAGCAGCGCGGAGAAATCTTTCTCCCCCGCGGTGATGCCATCAAAGAAGACGATATTGGCGTTGCCTTTCTTCAGGCTCTCCTGGACGGATCTCGCCAGACCTTCGCCGTACTGCTGTTTGTCATGGATGATGGCGATACGCTGCGGTTTCACTTTTTCCAGGATGTATTTGGCGGCGGTCGGCCCCTGTGCGGAGTCCAGGCCAGCCGTACGCATGATGTACTGATAGCCGCGCTGGGTCAGTTCCGGGTTCGTCGCGCCCGGAGAGATCATCAGAATGCCTTCATCTTCATAGATATCGGAGGCAGGCTGGGTAGAAGAGGAGCACAGATGGCCGATGACGTACTTGATGCCTTCATTAACAATTTTGTTCGCTACCGCAACGGCCTGTTTCGGGTCGCAGGCATCGTCGAACTCAACGCCAACCAGCTTATCGCCTTTAATTCCGCCCTGCGCGTTAATGTCTTTAATGGCCTGCCGCGCGCCGTTGAACTCCATGTCGCCCCACTGAGCTACCGGACCGGACATCGCGCCGACGACGGCGACTTTAATATCCTTAGCCATGACCGCGTGAGACATCGTCAGTGCAACGAATCCCGCAATAATGGTTTTTGCGTTCCTTTTCATGCTTCAGAACCCCGTTCGTGATGTGGTGTAAATATTTTGTATTTTTATGGTTAAAAAGCATTCTGTGCTTTTATTAAACAACGCTACTTTTACCATTATCTTTAATGGTTTAGCGATGTTTTTTGCCTGAATTGAGATTAAAATCTCTATTTTTCAGGCGATTAAGCAAAGATAATATTCTGTATTAAAGCGAAGATAAACAAAAAAAAGTCCTCTTCACAGCATAAAATAACGATACATAAGGCGGAATAAAACGCTGCACATTAGGTTAAAATTCTGCTTATTTTTCGATCCATGACGGATTGCTCTACTCTGCGCTCATCAAAAGAACGAATCCCCTAATGAATGGATAAAAAACAGCGCCCCTTCCGACAGCAAATTTGGGTACACTGCCCCATCCGTTTTGACTGGACTTGTCGCGCATGAAACTGACCATTATTCGATTACCGCTTTTCAGCGATCAGGATCGCATCGACTTAGGGAAAATCTGGCCGTCGCAGGATCCCGACGATATCCCTCTGGACGATCGTCACCGAATTTACGCCGCCCGCTTTAACGAACGTCTGCTGGGCGCCGTGCGCGTCACGCTACGCGGCAATGAAGGCGAGCTCAGCGCGCTGTGCGTACGCGAAGTCACCCGTCGGCGCGGCGTCGGGCAATATTTAGTCGAAGAGGTGCTGCAGGACAATCCGCAGATCGAGCGCTGGCGGGTCAGTAATGCGGGGGTGGAAGATAACGCGGTGATGTCCGCCTTTATGCAGGCGCTGGGTTTTAGTGCGCAGCAGAGTGGTTGGGAAAGAGCGCTCCGGTAAACGCCGCATCGCCAGAGGAAAATCCCGGATTACGGCGTAAACGCCTTATCCGGGCTACCTCTAACCGTTTCCCCGGTAAGCGGTGCGCCACCGGGGAAATTCCGGGTTGCGGCGTAAACGCCTCCCCCGGCGACCTCTAACCGTAGCCCCGGTAAGCGGAGCGCCACCGGGGAAATCACCGGGTTACGACATCAACGCCTCCCCCGGCGACCTCTAACCGTAGCCCCGGTAAGCGGAGCGCCACCGGGGAAATCCCCGGGTTACGACATCAACGCCTTCCCCGACGACCTCTAACCGTAGCCCCGGTAAGCGGAGCGCCACCGGGGAAATCCCCGGGAGCTGACATCAGTAACTGACCGGGGTTGAAGAACGCCGCCAACGAACCTGCGGCGCGAGAGGCGAAGGTTAAATTATTTGGCGTCGGTTGCCGTACCATCAGCATGCCAGGTAAACACGCCGAACTCGAAGCCTTTCAGGTCGCCTTTCTGATCCCAGGAGAGCGGCCCCATAACGGTATCTACAGAGTTGGCCTTCAGGTATTTCGCGATCGCCGCCGGGTCTTCGGACTGATTCAGGCCAGCCTGCAGCGACTGAATTGCCGCGTAGGTTGTCCAGACGAAGGCGCCGCTCGGATCCTGTTTCTTCGCCTTAATCGCGTCCACAATCGGTTTGTTCGCCGGGACCTGGTCGTAGTTCTTCGGTTTCGTGACCAGCATGCCTTCCGCAGACTGACCGGCAATGTTAGACAGGGAGACGTTGGCGACGCCCTCCGGTCCCATAAACTGCGTTTTCAGACCTGCCGCGCGGGACTGACGCAGAATCTGCCCCATTTCCGGGTGGTAGCCGCCGTAATAGACGAAGTCGATATTTTCTTTCTTCAGGCGCGCAACCAGGGTAGAGAAATCTTTCTCCCCGGCGGTGATGCCGTCAAAGAACACCACGTTGGCACCGCCCTTCTTCAGACCATCCTGCACCGCACGCGCCAGACCTTCACCATATTGCTGTTTGTCGTGAACGATAGCGATGCGCTGAGGTTTGACCTTCTCGATAATGTATTTCGCCGCCGTCGGCCCCTGGTCAGAATCGAGACCGGTGGTACGCAGAATCATTTTATAGCCGCGTGCGGTCAGCTCCGGCGCTGTCGCGGCCGGGGTAATCATCAGAACGCCTTCGTCTTCATAGATATCGGACGCCGGCTGGGTAGAGGACGAGCACAAATGGCCGATAACGTACTTAATGCCATCGTTAATCACTTTGTTGGCGACGGCCACCGCCTGTTTCGGGTCGCAGGCATCATCATATTTAACGATCTGCAGCTTGTTACCTTTGATCCCACCCTTCGCGTTAATATCGGCAACCGCCTGCTCAGCACCGGTAAACTCCTGGTCACCGTACTGGGCCACCGGGCCAGACATCGCGCCAACCACGGCAATTTTGATATCTTCCGCAAACGCGGCATTGCTCATAATCAAGGCGATACATCCTGCCAGCAGCGCTTTACCCTTCATGTTCATCCTGAGGCTCCCCATTATTATGGTTTTTTGCATTTGTTGTGATGTTGTTTGTTAGCGCATTATTCTAATTAAAGTCATAAAAAAAGCATATGACGTCTACTTTGAGGTCTGCCGCCTGCGCTTTTGCAGCACACTATGCTAAACATACCGCCATTCAGGAGAATTTGAAATGACAAAATTGCGGGTTATGTAACAGATAAGTGACAAATAAAAAACCGCGTCAGGATGAACCGGACGCGGTGGAGTCAGGCGCCAGATTACCAACCGGCGGGCAGGTAGCCCAATGCGGAAGCTATCGCGTAAACGGCGCTACAAAGGTAAAGCAACACAATGAAGGTCTGGATCAGCGGATGGGTTATCAGCGCCGGACAGGTCCAGCCTGGCGTGATATCACCGCGCTGCCGGGCACCTTTGAGCATCAGAATCGGCATGATGGATAAAATCACGCCGCTGAAGACGCCGGCAAAATAGAGTGCATTCACAAACGACACCATGCCGCTGTACGCCAGAATAAATGGCGGGATAGCCACGACAGTCAGCACGATCAGGCGCTTGAGCGGTTGTTCATCGTTGCCCAGGCGGAACTGATCGAAAATATTCGTCAGGAAGCTTCCCCCCAGACCCCAGTAAGAGGTCAGCATCGCGCACAGGGCAAACAGGTTAGCCGAGAAAAAGGCCCACTCACCGAGCGCTCTGCCCCAGGAAATCGTCGCCACGTCGGAAATATTATCCAGACCGCTCAGGGCGATTACCGACAGCGGGACCAGCGCCAGCAGGCAGAAAGTCAGCCCCATTCCCACCATAATCGCTTTCGGCAATTTCTCCGGCTTATCCGCAAACCCGCGGGCCATTTCCGGAACGATATACTGCGCCGAGAAGCAGAATGCGACCACGTTGAACACCGGCACCATATACAGCCAGTTGCCGTCGAGCAGATAGCGAACCTGGGCCGTCTCTTTGAGCAGCGTCGCCGCCACCAGCACGGCGATCATGACCACCATGCCGATACTGATGAATTTCTCACCCCGCCCGATGGCCTTCAGCCCGAGATAAAGTACGCCTGCCGCCGGGATAAAAAAGAGCGCACTCCCCAGCGCCGGAGAGATACCGAACAGCGAATGCAGCAGCTTACCGCTTCCGGTCATATAGGCCGTCAACGCGCCGATGCTGTTCACGCAAACGGACAGGAACATCATCAGCGCCCCGAAGCGCCCGACATAGCGATGCGACAGCCCACTCAGCTGTAAATGTTTACGGGTGCGCAGCGTCGATTCCGCGACATACAGCATGGTGACCGTCGTCAGGCTGCCGACCACCACCAGCCAGAACAACAGCGGTAAAAAGCCGGCCTTGCTGGACGCATAGGCGATAGACAGAACCCCGGCACCGATATTGGTGCCGACGATCATTGAGACCCCTTCGACGAAACTAAGGGATTTTGCAGGTACAGCGGTACGCTCCCGGCTCGTCAGAACCGAGGAAAAGGTGGAATGTTCAGACATAATATTTAATGAGATGGTCACTCCCTCCTTCCCAGTACTATGCTGAGGACAGGCTTTCATTCGGAGAACCATCATGGAAAACATTGCGCTTATTGGTATCGATCTGGG